>JAEUSC010000147.1 GCA_016789035.1 Candidatus Omnitrophota bacterium | reverse complement strand
TTTAAAGTTTCCGTGTGTTACAAGATCCTGATATTTGTAAATTTCAGCACGAATAAATCCGCGTTCAATATCGCTGTGAATTTTGCCGGCGGCCTTGACGGCCTTGGTTCCCTGGGGGATCAACCACGCACGCGTTTCTTGCGGCCCTGCCGTAAAAAAACAAATTAACCCTAAAAGCTTTTGTCCTGCCTTAGCCAGTGCTGCTAAACCAGGGGTTGTGATGCCGGCGGATTCGTAGTAGGCCGCACGTTCTTCCGCAGGAAGCTGGACAATTTCCGCCTCCAGTTTCGTGCATAAAACTACAATCTGGGCATTTTCTTTAGCGGCCCGCTGCTTGATGGGCTCAAGAAGTTTCTCCTCCGGCGTTCCCTCGTCAACATTGACCACGTATAAGAGCGGTTTCGACGTTAAAAACTGAAACTCATGAATCTCCTCAGGTGCAAAACCAAGCTGTCGGACCGACTTTCCCTGGTTAAGACCAGCCAGGGCCTTTTCCAAAAGATCACATTTGGCAATGGCATCCTTATCACCGGATTTTGCCGGCTTTTTGTAACGATCAATCGATTTCTGACACTGCTGCAAATCCGCTAATAACAGCTCTGTCTCTATAATATCCGCAGCTTCGCCCGGATTTAAATCTCCCAAGACATTGACCACATTGTCATCCTTAAAACATCTGACCACATGCGCAATCGCATCCACCTCGCGGATATGAGAAAGAAACTTATTACCCAAGCCTTCCCCCTGACTTGCACCCTTAACGATACCGGCAATGTCCACAAACCGGATTCCAGAAGGTGTAATCTTGGCTGAATTCCATTCCTGCGCCAAAACATTTAATCGTTCATCTGGCAGAGGAACCACCCCGACATTCGGTTCAATGGTTGTAAAAGGGAAGTTTTCCGCCGCAACCGCAGCACCAGTCAATGCATTAAACAATGTCGACTTACCTACATTGGGAAGCCCAACAATTCCTATTTCCATTTAAAACTCCTTAAATTCAACCGTTTTCATTCCGCAACATGCCACTTTTCCATGTTCTTACTTGCAAATCTCAGGGCCGATAGGTATACTTTTTGAGAATTTGGCGTAAATTATCGACTAGTGTATATCAACTCATTAAAACTGTCCAAAAATATGTCAAGCAATATCAGGATGATCATTTTCGACTTTGACGGAACAATCGCCGACACATTTCTTCACACCATGAAGATTACGAACATTCTTTCCGATGAGTTTAATTTTAAAAAAGTCCACTACGATGAAATTGACTTCTTGAAAGGCAAAAGCCTGCAGGAAATCATCAAACACTTAAATGTTCCGATTCTTAAAATTCCGAATATCGTGGCCAAAGCCCGCAATGAATTACAAAAGGACATTCAATCAATCGCACCCATTGAAGGGCTAAAACAAATCCTTCCTTCCATTAAACAAGCCAATGTACAGATGGGAATCCTGACCACCAATTCGAAAGAAAACGTCGAGAAGTTTCTGAATGTAAACCAAATGGAAATTTTTGACTTTATCCACTCCACATCCCGAGTGTTAGGAAAAAATCATGGCTTAAGAAAGCTTATGCAAAAACATAAGCTCAAGGAGCATGATGTACTTTACGTGGGTGATGAAACACGCGACATTGAAGCTGCCAAAAAAGAAGGCATCAAAGTCATTGCTGTAACGTGGGGATACAACTCCCATGCCGTCTTGGAAAAATTTTCTCCCGATTTTATAGCCCATACACCTGAAGAACTCTTTAATATTTGCGTTCATCACATCTGGCCCGGGCTGTCGTTCTAATAAATTGTAAACATCCTTTCATTACTTAACTCTTTTCCTTAATATTATTACTGATGAAAAAGAACCACGGATTTACTCTTGCAGAGCTATTGATCGCCACGACCGTACTTTTGTTGGCCTCCGTCGGAATTCTGTTTACTTATGTCCAATGCCTGGATTTAAACAGCATCAATCATGATTCCTCCTCTGTCATGCAGCAAACCCGGAACATGATGGAAGAAATCCTAGCCTCCTCATCAGCCACGGTCCACGATACTTATAACGAAAAAACTTTTCCTATTGAAAGACCGACGGGCATCATTTTAGTCAAAGTCAACGATCAAGACCCGCAACTTCTGATTGTGACGGTCAAATCGTTCTGGAAGCAAGCCAAAGGCAGAGTGATTGGAGAAGACTTAAACCTCAATGGCAGCCTTGAAGAAAACGAAGACACTAACAAAAATGGAGAACTCGATTCTCCTTATACATTAGTCAGTTACATCTACCACCGATGAACAAATCGCACAGCCGAAATAACGGTTTTACCCTCGTTGAGACCATGGTCGTTGTAGCGTTGTTATCCGTACTTGTGGCCGCGACCTATGGAACATTTTTAAGCGGCCAAATGATCTGGAACAAGACCTCATATTCCATTGAATTGGATGAACAATTGCACAACGCCGCACAACGCATTCAAAACGAACTTAAATGGACAGGCCATGACGCCGAGGGTAAATACCAACTGACCTACATTACACAATCAGGCATAAATCAAAGCGATGTTTTTGAGTTCAGCATTCCTGTGATTTGTCAAACAGGCGGAAATCCGGTTGATGGTAATGGAAACACCGCACACTGGGGCGCACCGCTGACATGGGGATGTACACGCTCCTCATGCATGGATCAGGACAACAACTGTGAT
>JAEUSC010000121.1 GCA_016789035.1 Candidatus Omnitrophota bacterium | reverse complement strand
TGCCCAATTATGAAAATCATTGACTTGATCAAAAACTTTCTGCGGCGGCGCTGAAATAACGCTGGAACGACTAATACGAAAATCATCCGGTTGTAACGCCACAACCACCACAAAAACGGCAACAAGTAATCCGAAAATCATCAAAATATTTTTCATGATCAAAATCCTCTCTTTTATTTTCCATAATCGTAATTGACCATCCATTGGACGCCGAATGGATCCGTCACCATCCCAAAATAGGCATTCCAAAACATTTTCTGAAGCGGGACCGACACCTTACCGCCCACCGAAAGCGCATGAAAAATGGTTTCCGCCTCTTTTTCAGTTTCGGGATGCAGCGAAATGTGCATGTTTGTCCCAGCACTGACCTTACCCCATTCGCCAGGGCAGTCACTCCCCATCAAGATGTTGGACTTGCCAAGCGGCAAGGCCACATGAAGAATCAAATCACCCTGGTCCTTAGAAACTGGAGATGCTCCTGCAGGAGCATCCTTAAATCGCGAAATGCTCAAGAATTCACGACCAAAAACCTTTTTGTAGAAATTAAACGCCTCTTCGCAGTTGCCATTAAAATTTATATAAGGGTTGATGGAGTGCATAGACATTCCTTTCTAATCGTGTGATTCGCATCAATTCTTTAAACGGTAGCCCGTAGATAACATCCATTGGACCGTAAAGACGCAGACAAATAAAAAGAAGAAAACCATCGCAGTACTGATCGCCAATGTCACATCAGAATGCTCGTAAAAGCTCCAACGAAAACCGCTGATTAAATAAACTACAGGATTAAAAAGTGAAACCTTCTGCCAGACCGGGGGCAGCATGGAAATGGAATAAAAACTCCCTCCCAAGAAAATAAGCGGAGTGACAATCAAAAGGGGAATGATCTGCAATTTTTCAAAACCATCGGCCCAGACGCCGATGATAAATCCAAAGGCGCTAAAAGTCACCGCCATCAGTACCAAAAAGAAAAACATCAAAAACGGATGCTTGATCTGCAAAGGAACTAAACAGGCAGCCGTAGCCAAAATCAACAGCCCTAATATGACCGACTTGGTTGCGGCGGCACCCACATATCCCAATAGGATTTCAAGCGCAGAGACCGGTGCAGAAAGAATCTCGTAAATTGTCCCGTTGTATTTCGGGAAATATATTCCAAACGAGGCATTGGAAATGCTTTCCTGCAAAACAGAAAGCATGATGAGCCCTGGCACAATAAACTGCCCGTAGGTAATGCCGTCAATTTCAGTAATCCGGGAACCAATGGCTGACCCAAAGACAATAAAATACAAGGATGTGGAAATAACGGGTGAGGCAATGCTCTGGCCCAGCGTCCGGAAAAAACGGGCCATTTCAAAATGATAAATGGACATGACGGCATATGTGTTCATTTGGCGTGCACCAGCTGGATAAAGATTTCTTCAAGGGAACTCTGGTTGGTGTGAATGTCCCGGTAACTGATACCGGCATTGGACAAATCGGCCAGCAAGCGCGCAATGCCGTTGTCTTCCTTCAACGAATCATAAGTATAAATCAACTGCGTGCCGTCACTGTTTAACGTCAAGGCCCATCGGCCCAGTTGTTGCGGTACCGTTTTTAGAACGTCTTTGAGGTCCAGAATGAGCTGCTTACGGCCCAATTTTTTCATAAGGTCTGTCTTTTTTTCCGTGACAATGATCTCGCCTTTGTTAATCACACCGATCCGGTCGGCCATTTCCTCTGCTTCATCAATATAATGGGTTGTTAAAATGATAGTCACCCCCGCATTTTTCAACCGGCGGACCTGCTCCCACATGTTGCGGCGAAGCTCAACGTCAACGCCGGCCGTCGGCTCATCCAAAAACAACACCTGCGGCTCATGCGACAACGCCTTGGCAATCATCACCCGACGCTTCATCCCGCCGGAAAGCGTCATAATTTTACTGCTGCGTTTATCCCAAAGTGATAATTCTTTCAAAATTTTCTCAAGATATTCCCGGTTGGGCGCCCTTCCAAATACCCCCCGACTGAAGTTGACCGTGTCCCAAACGGTTTCAAAAGCGTCCGTCGATAATTCCTGAGGAACAAGGCCGATCATTTCACGGGTGCGGCGATAGTCTTTAATGATGTCATGGCCTCCAACAGACACCTGACCGGATGAGGGTTTCACAATCCCGCAGACGGTATTGATCAGTGTTGTCTTGCCCGCACCGTTGGGGCCCAGCAGGGCAAAGATCTCGCCTTGGTGGATGTCGAGGCTGACATTTTTTAAGGCACCAAAGCCGCTGGCGTAAGTCTTGCAAAGATTTTGGACGCAAAGAATATTCATAACTCGGCCATGGTACTACAAAATCCGGGATGAGACAACAGACGCCTTGGAAATATCCTGGATTTACAACGGTTTAACCTTCATTGTGAGGGGGATAAAAGAATTTACGGCCAATCATCCTTTATTCAACCCCCGAACAAGTATGATCGGCCGTAATACTCGCAAGACTCAGGATTTTTTAGGAATATGGATAATCAACGAATCGTTGACTTTCTCCGTCTTGACTTTGGCCACATCCGCATCATTAGGAATGGGGATGGTTTTAAGAAATGTCCCGAAGCTTTGGGAACTCACCCGCTGATTAGGCCCCTGAACGTCATTTTTTCTGGACTGTTCCCCTTTGAGCGTGATGGACTGCGCATTGATCTGGATATCCACCTTATCTTTATCCAATCCCGTCATGTCAAAAGTATATTGATAACCATCCTTGGTTTCTTTGAAATCGAAGTCCTGACCGAAACTCAAATCGCCACTGAAGACTCCCGGACGGGCCCCCGGCTGCCCAAAGGAATTTTGAAACATCTGGTCCATTTCTTGCTGCATTTGATTCATCTGCTCGAAAGGATCCCATTGTGGGGATCCTTGAAGACCGTGCACAGATCCCGCTCCCCAGGCATTTTTCTTTTCAGCTTCCAGCTGATCAACCCGTCTTTGCAACGCTTCAATCTTCTGATTTAACGCCGCAACATCGGGTTCGGGGTCCGCGGCATAAAGCGGTCCGCTTGAAAACAACACTACAGCCAACAACGCTTGAAATGTCTTGGACAAATGAGATATTTTCATAAGAACCTCCTTTTTTTGCATAAAAATTATTTATCAAATCCCAAAAAATTTGTCAAGATGCTGAATGGAAACACCGCGTTATGGGCGTTTCTTTCATTACGCCAATCCAGACAAATCCACTTTCAGGAATTTGAGAATCTGCGTCCAGACGCCATAAATACACCAGTTGCCCATACCTAAAATCAAAAATGTGATCACAAACGTTTTGAAACGCGATTGGGTCCGGACACCCGGGAGCCAGAATGTGCACTCATCCACAAATAAAAGCGGAATGGCGATCATGACCCCGTATACGGCTACGTAAAATGCGAGCACAAAAGGAAATGCAAAAGCCCACCATGAGAGGAGCATATGGAAAACACCAATCTGAACCATTTCTAAAATACACACCAGGCCGGCCGCAAAAAACACTTCCCAGTAGGAGAATTGAAACCATCGGACTAACGCCAATGCAATCATGGGAAAGGTCCAATAATATCCCTGGGCCACTAAAAACGACGTCGACGATGGATGCGCAAAACCACCCGGCTCACCCCCCGGACCTGTGATGCTCAATTCAATCACCATGCCGACCGCCCATCCGGCAAAAATACAAAAAACGGTCCCGGCTATTTTCGTAAAGGCAAACCGATTTTGAATCGCAGGTCTGAACCGCACGACACCAAGCCATAACAGTATCAGCACGACAATCAGCAGAGACCGCACGCCTCCCTTGGGCCATTCAAAGATCACAAAAAGAACGGCCCCCAAAACTGCGCACAGACGATAAAACTTAATAAACAGGAAGTCTCCAAACCCGGCATGGATTTGTCACCTCTGGCAGTTTAATAAACTTCGAAAGTAAAGAAATTGGACCAATAGCCCAGCGATGAAAACGTGTAGAAACAACGCCAGTTTAAATCAGCTGATTCGCATCCACGGAAAAGCCGCGCGCCTTGAGCTCCTTGAGGAAATCAAAATGCCAACGGTTCTTATCATCGTATGGAATGCTGGAGAGTTTTTCCATCTCAAAGGGAAACTCAAAGTTTTGACGGGGAAGATAGAGAAAAACAACCTTATCACTGCCAAATTTTCCTAACAGAAAACCGCCCAGGAAAACCACCTGCGGTCTGGCACGCAATTTGACGTTCTTGGGAAATTCCAGACGAAGCGTTCCGACCTCGTCATCAGCCAGAATCACAACCGCCAATGCCGCATTTTCATATTTATCAAAACCTTCGATTAATTCTTTAGGGGAATTTTTATCCTGCGCATCGAATACCACCGGATCAAAACCTAACTTGGTAAGCGTATTAACAACATTCGTACTCATTTCAACATCGAGACCTGGAACAACCAACGCCTGTCGACTTGTTTTTGCGGCACCCATTTCATTTCTCCTTGCGTTACGGCCTATGATAATCTTTTCCCTTGTACGGCCCTGCGGAGTCGTAATACAGCGACCAGCAGTGAGCAAACTATAACACATTATCTGTGGCCCCGGCCAAACAAATATTGGCATTAAATTGGATGAAAATTTGCTATTTATTAAATTGCATCTAGAATTAAGCGGTGGATTTCACTGAAGTCTGCAGGAAGCGCTCATAAAAACCAGTCGGATGTTTAATTTACCAAAGGCTTAGCCATGATTCTTGATTTATTGTCTTCACTCAATTTATCTTCCAATGCCATTAACCTCATCGGCCTGGCCTTAACCATGGTCCTGGGCCTTACCATAGGCCGTCTGCAATTCGGCAAAGTCTCCATTGGTGTGGCCGGCGTATTGTTTTCAGGAATTTTCCTGGCGCAGATGGGGCTTAAAATCACTCCCGCCGTCTTGGAATTTGTGCGCGATTTTGGCCTTATTCTCTTTGTTTACACTGTCGGAGTTCAGGTGGGTCCGCGCTTTCTTGAAAACCTCAAACACAACGGCCTTAAACTCAATCTTTTGGCCATGGCGATCATTGGTTTAAGCATTACCCTGGCTGTCATTGCCTATCATGTGGGACGGCTTCCGATGGGCGCAACCGTCGGAGTCCTGGCCGGGGCCGTCACCAATACCCCAAGCCTGGGTGCCGCCCAGGAAGTCTTGCAGTATAATGTGCAGGCTATCAACCTTTCCACCATCGCGTACGCCGTTGCCTATCCCATGGGCATCATGGGGAATATTTTTGCCATGCTGATTCTTAAGGCTGTAAAAAAGATCGACATCCCCCGGGAACAACGTGCCTATGCTCATGAAAACGCCAGCCCCATCATCGGAATGAATATCGTCATTGAAAACAAAAACCTCATCGGACGGGAACTCGGAAAAATCCCTGATTTCAACCGTGGTGACATTGTGTTCTCCCGTATTTTACACAACAAGCACGTGGCCTTGGTTCATAACAATACAAT
>JAEUSC010000064.1 GCA_016789035.1 Candidatus Omnitrophota bacterium | reverse complement strand
GACAAGAGACAAGGTTTTTAAATACATAAAATTAATTACGGGAATGGACTGTCCATTCTCAGAAAGTAATTCTGATGAGATGAGATTTATTTTCAAAGACATAGAAGACTTTAGAGATGCAATAGTTCATCCTAATATTTTTTCATTTTCGGGTACAGCGTATAAACCAAAAATGAATGGACATTTGCGTCTTTGTCATGAATTTGCTCTTGAAGCTGTTGATAAAACGATTAAGTTGATAAGAATAATCGATAAGATGGTTGCCAAGGATAGAAAAAGTAGGTTATTTTGGATGTTTGATAGGACAGCAGATGGCGTCTTCCCCGAAGAAGCGTTTTTATGATGGTTGTATTAAGTTTTCTAATAAAGCCATATTTATGGTTTTCATCAGATTATTGAATGTCATGATTTCTTCTTTGAACTCACCTGTAGGGTTGCGGAATACGTCCTGTAACTGACCCCATATCCTTTCCTTAAATCAGGACCCCGGTTCAAATTCGAACCGGGGTTTTTATTTGTCTACAAACGAGATGAGGCATAGGGCGTTCGCTTGTTGTCGTCACGAAAACTGCCGCATTAAGTTATCATCCATCGGGCCGAAACGCCATTATTCCATGAATAGTAATTAATTATAATTTCACAATACCTTAATAGGCGGTTTATTAATATCAAGCCAATCGTGAGGCGTGAAGGCCAACAATATAGAAATTAACTCTAAAATCCACGTTAACGAAAGGACCAGCATGTACGGAATATTAGGACTTATCATTTTTGTTTTTGATATTATTGCGATCATGGATGTCATTAAAAGTTCCTATGACGGTACGAAAAAGGCGCTTTGGATTATTCTCATTCTGCTTTTGCCTTTTCTAGGAATGATTCTTTACTTTTTGCTGGGTAGGAAGACTTAAATTCCGTACAGCCACTTGGATTCATAAGGCGCACACATAAATAACGGACAACTTCATCTTAGGTTGCCTGGATGTTATCGGTTTCGCATCACCCTCACGATTATTTTTATTTGATTTTGCCATTTTATTGATTAGGAAATTCAGACTACATTGACCAACCAGAAATATGCTGCTGCAAACCAATGCAAAAGGGATCGATCCATTGTGTTCCCTGTTTTCATGTGACTGACACACTTATGCTTTTGCCGGCCTTCGGTTCTTTCACGGGCGGGTATCCCATTAAGCCGGAACGGGGTGAAGACATTTACGCGATCCAGCACAATCATATCGCCCTGGTTCGTCGTCTGTAAGGGTAGGCTTTTCCCTCTCGAAATTTCATTTCTTCCTGAAGTTTTATTAATTTCGTTTTCATTCTCTGTTCATCCCGCTTTCTTTATATTCAAAATAAAACTTAACCCAAAAAGGAGAATCCTATGACAAAACAATCGACTTTAAATAATCTTAAAGAATTATATGTTCATGAACTCCAGGACATCTACAGCGCGGAAAAACAAATCACCCAAGCGCTTCCGAAGTTGGCCAAGGCCGCGAACAACGAGGACTTAAAGAACGGTTTCCAGGAACACCTGGAACAAACCAAAGGCCAAATCCAACGATTGGATAAAATATTTGAACGTTTGGGCCAATCCTCCGCTGGTGAAAAATGCAAAGGGATGCAGGGATTATTAGAGGAGGGCGGTGACTTTACTCAAGAAAAAGCGGCTCCGGAAGTTTTGGATGCCGGCATGATTGTCGCGGCTCAAAAGGTTGAGCATTATGAGATCGCGGCCTATGGAAGTGTTTGCCGTTATGCCGAATTGCTCGGTTTCGACGAAGATCTTCAACTGCTTCAGGAAACTCTGGAAGAAGAAAAAGAAACGGATCAAAAATTAACGGAGTTATCCGATGATCTCAATGAGCAGGCCAATGAGGGTTCCGAAGAAGAATCTGAAGAAGAAATGCAACCCTCCGCCAAGGGAAAGAGTCAAAATTCTAAATGATTCCGTTTGTGTTCGGCCAGGCCCGTTCGGATGCAATGGGCCTGGCGGGAACATGGCGGTAGAACATAGGTTGGCCAATCCCTCTGATCCTACCGACCCGCTTTATTTTCACTCCTTGACAGCCACAATTTTACCGAAAATCACGATCATGGCGTATCCTGGAATGAGTTCCATTCGTCTATCTCTAACCTCTGCGATTTTACAGTTGCAGAGGTTTTTTAACGAGCC
>JAEUSC010000034.1 GCA_016789035.1 Candidatus Omnitrophota bacterium | reverse complement strand
TTTCATTCTTCAAATAGCCTTTTTCCAAGAGCATATTTTGAAGCTTGGTACCCACTTCATAACCCCATTGTTCACCGGCTGTGTACGTCTCTTCCAAAATCTTGGGAAGGACTTCAATCAGCTTTCTTCCAACCGGGGATTCATAGAACTTGATTGTTTCCTTGATTTCATCCGATGACAAATATTTGTCATAGACAGGAATGTTCATTTCTGTAATCTTGTTGATATCGATGCCTTTTTTGAATTCATCCCAGAACTCAGCGGGGATTTTAGGATTGTAGCTGCTAAATGATTTGACCATCTGTTCAATCATTTGCTCTCCCACCTTGTCTCCACCCGTAAGAGAAATCAGTTTACGGATATCGGCAATCTTGGCAGGGTCTCCTGACGGTTGAGGGGCCGCAGCTGCAGCTGCCGCCGGAGCCGCTTCCTCAGCGAAATTCATGACCGGGAAGGCACACACGGCCAATAAAGACAACGATAATAAAATTGACACTTTCTTCATGGTTTGTCCTTTCGTGTTGGGTTTATCCAGATTTTCTAATGAAAGCGACAAAATTGCCGCTTTCAAATGATTACGGTCTTTTGGGAAATCGTGAGAAATCCGGACGTCGTTTCTCAACGAACGCGTTTCGACCTTCCTGACCTTCTTCCGTCATGTAAAAAAGCATGGTTGCGTTGCCGGCAAGCTCTTGAAGACCGGCCTGGCCATCACAATCTGCATTAAGCGCTGCCTTAAGGCATCGGATGGCAATCGGAGAATTGTTTAAAATCTCCCGGCACCATTGTACGGTTTCCTGTTCTAACTTGGCATACGAAACAACCTTGTTGACCAACCCCATGGCGAGAGCTTCTTTGGCATCATATTGCCGACACAAAAACCAAATTTCGCGGGCTTTCTTCTGACCGACAATGCGCGCCATATAGCTGGCCCCATAGCCCCCGTCAAAAGATCCAACCTTAGGACCTGTTTGACCGAAACGGGCATTATCCGCCGCAATGGAAATATCACAGAGCAAGTGCAAAATGTGTCCTCCGCCGATGGCGAACCCTGCAATCATGGCAACCACAGGTTTAGGACATGTCCGGATTTGGCGCTGAAAATCCAGAACATTGAGCCGTTCCACACCAGCGCCATCCTTGTAACCCGCATCCCCGCGAATTTTTTGGTCACCGCCGGAACAAAAAGCATCCTTGCCTTCACCTGTCAAAATAATGACACCGATCTTCGCATCATTGCGTGCTTTTTCTAACGCTTCCTGCATTTCTACAACTGTTTTGGGACGAAAGGCATTTCGGACATGCGGACGATTGATGGTGATTTTTGCAATCCCATCCATGGTCTGATACTTAATATCTTCAAACTTTCCTGCGTCAAGCCACTTAAATTTCGCTGGCATCCTGTCCTCTTTAATTTACAGTTCGATGAACACACCGTCGCCGTGAACTTTTACGTTATAAACCTTAACCGGTTCATAGGCCGGGTCGCTTAAAACCGCACCTGTTGCAATATCAAACGTGGCGCCGTGCCAGGGACACGTGACCACTGTTCCGGCCACCGGCCCTTCGGCTAATGAAGCGCCGGCATGGGTGCACGTATCATCAATCGCGTAAAAAACTCCTTCAATATTAAAGACGGCAAAAGCCTTACCTTCGACCGTCGCCTGAACCCCATGTCCGGGTTGAAGATCATTTACTTTAATCAGGTTGTGCCACTGCCCCATCAATCAACTCCGCAAACTTTACAAGGGTTGTATTTTAACATAACCAAAAATCAAAACAACAAACAGAACAAATTTGTTAGCAACAACAAACCGCTACACTTTCAAATTACGCTCCAACTCCTCAACATCCTTCTTGGCCTTGCGGTAAGAGACACGGAATATTTCGATATACATCTTGATGGCCCCTTCACGGTCCTGTTCCTGCAAAAGACGCCGGACATCAAACATGGTAGGCTTACGCTGTGGCGCTCTTTTTTTAAAGAACACCGACGGCGAACCCTTCATAATAAAGACCCAATAAAAGGTACACAGGATCAAAAACAAAAGGACTGTAATAATGATTTGGCTCATGAAATAATTAACAATTCATTGTTAATCGCCGGCGATTTCCAGACTTTCGACAACCTTCTTGACTTCCAGCTCGGCTTTTTCGATTTTGGATTTGCAAACCTTGATCAAATCAACCGCTTCTTTGACTTTAACAGACAACTCATCCACATCAATGGTTTCATTCTCAATTTTAGCAATGATCTCTTCTAACTTCTCGACTGCTTTCTGATATTTAACATCTGCCATTCTGGACCTCTAAAATCTTGTAATTAAATTCAAACAACAATACTCTGAAAACTTCCATCGGCCAATTGCGTTGACACCTGATCCTTTTGATTTAATTCTTTAAGGCTTTTCACCGCCCGGCCTTGAGAATCGCGCGTGATGGAAAACCCCCGCTTCAATGTATTGTGGGGGCTGGCAATGTCAATGACCTTTTGATAATGGTTCATTCTAGTCAACGACTTGTTCAGATTCAACGGAATTGTTTTGAGAAATTGCCCCTGGCGCTCCAACAATACCTTTTGTGTAGTTTTGATCTGACGCAACGGTGTACGCTTGATTGAGTCCGTCAAGACAAGCACCTGCTCCCTGTGAAGCCGGAGAAACTGGATGGTGGAGGACTGAAGTGTCATGGCATTGAGCTTTAAAATATTTTTCTGCGCAGCGATCCTTTCTAAAACAGACTCCACTAAATACTTCTTCTTTTCGTCCAAAAGAGTCAGGTAATCCTTGACCCTTCCTACAATAAATTGCGCACTGGCGGTCGGAGTCTTGGCGTATGTATGGGCCGCCAAATCCGTAATGGTTGTATTGATTTCGTGTCCGATGCCGGTCAGGACCGGATATCTCAAAGACGCGATTGTGCGGGCAATAAGCTCGCTGTCAAAACAACTCAATTCCGCAATCGAGCCTCCGCCACGAGTGATCACAATGAGATCCAATTCTTCCGTCTTGTTTAAAAGTTTAAGCGCCGTGGCCACCGATGCTTCCGCGGTCTTGCCCTGCATAATGGCATTGGCCAAATGAACTTCAAAAGCAAAGCCGCTTTGCTTAAGCTCGTCCATAAAATCGTTGTAGGCCGCGGAGTCAAACGATGTGACCAACCCGATGTTAAGCGGGACCAATGGCAAAACACGGGCTTTATTTTTGTCTAAAATGCCGTCCTTTTTTAAAAGCGCGATAAGTTTCTGGCGTTCCTGGGCGATCTTACCAAGGGTATATGTATGATCAACACCTTCGACACTCAAACTCAAAGTTCCGCCTTTTTGCCAGAAATCAACCCGGCATAAAAACTTAACTTCGATATCGTCCTTCAAAGAAAATCCGTTTTCCACTTTCTTCAGAACGGAATCAATATACATTCGGCGGGTGTTCCAGATGCTGGCCTTCATTTTGGCTTTGACGCCCCCAGAGCCTTCCTCCTGTTCGCACAGCTCAAAATAAGTGTGGCCTTTTTGATCGACCCTTAGACCCTGGATTTCACCACAAACCCAAACCGCGGTTGGAAAACCGCTGGCGATCACGTCCCGCACAAATTTATTGAGTTCTGAAACTGTAAACGACTGAGCGGACATACGGCAGCCAATGATTATTGTTTAAGAAGTCCTAAATCGATGAGTTTATATTCGACCTGCTCGCCAGCGCGGCAGATAACAGGATAAAGGGTCTTGAGCTTACCATCTAATTCGCTGCGCTGGGTGTGCAATTTTTGGGCATTATCACGTGTTTTGTTGGTCATGTCAGCAGCGTACCATTTCTCGAAGTCTTTAAAATTCCGGTAAAACTGATTAAAATCTTCAATGGCCTGTCCGTAAATCACAACCTTATCAAACGAACGGATCGTCGGATGAGATTTGGTTTTCAACCAGACGTCGGCCTTGAATTCCATATCAATGAATTGACGCTGATCCATCACATGGTAAATCTCCAGATTTTTCTTAAGCTCCTCATAAAAAGGCAAAAGCAGACGTGCTTCTTTAGATTGCGGTGTCAAATTTTTCAAGAAACCCAACATTGTGTCTCCTTGGTCAAACAATGAATGTTAAATTCGTGAGTTATCTTAGTGACAATTGATTTCTTTGTCATGATAAATATCCAGAGACCTTTCCCACACGGGGAGTGGAGGAGGTTTAGAAAACTTCTTTCAATTTTTTGACAGCTGCAACGAGCTCGTCAAAACTGCCTAATCGCGACTCGATGACCTTGATGGTGTCTTTCTGAAAATACGGCAGGACCGCGGCCAAATCAAAATCCCCACAAAACGGAGCATTATGATCGCGCAGCCCTTTGACGCCATGAAGATGAACACCAATCAAATCCCGCTGATAAGATCTTAAATACTGCTCATGCGCTGTAATTCCTAAACGACCATTGACTTCGGCATGCCCAACGTCATGCCAATACCCCATACCGTAAGACCGATATTTGTCTAACAACTCCCCGATTTCAGAGAAGTTGGGTATTTCCGTCGGGTAATACCGCGTTTCTAATCCAATCTTGATGCCCTGGTCCTGAGCATAACGCATAACGGCATCCAAACTGTTATTAAGCGCCTGGAGGTACGGGCCTTTGATCTGCTCCCGTTCTTTGAGCAAATGCGAACGCACGGCTTCGTATTCCGCCGTATCTGCACGGCCCTCTTTGTAAAGATTTAAGAGTTCTGGCGACCGCGGATCGCCCAGCTCTATCATTCCGGCATGGATGACAACCACCTTGGCGCCTGTCCGAACAGCAGTGTCAACAGAATGATTAGTCCATTGCACGGCGCTACGGCGCTCATCTTCATCAACGGCTGTCAGTCGATAATAATTGGAAACATGCCGCGGGGACGGGCGGTCGTTAGGAACCGGAGAAAAATTGTGCACACTGGCCGCGCGCAGGCCCATGGTCTTCATGAGCGGAATCATAGTCTCCACCTGTTGATGGGTCAACGTGTAGCCGAATTCAATCGCATCTAACCCCATATCCTTCACAGACTGGAGCATTCTGGCAATATCCACATGGTCTTCTTTGGTCCACGGCAACGAAATCGCAAGCATGTCTTTTCTCCAAAAAATTATTCTAATAAAGAAATAGTATTTTATGAGTCATTCGGGGATTGTCCA
>JAEUSC010000492.1 GCA_016789035.1 Candidatus Omnitrophota bacterium | reverse complement strand
GTTGACAGTAGCTGCAATCCATATTGCAAATTTTTTTTTCGACTGATAAGGGATCTACCCCCAAAGAGGCGCCCAGACGCCATGAATAAACGGGTCCGTATACATATCGAAACGGTGTGATCATAACTTTCCTCCCAAGGCATAACTCAATGAGAACGATTATAGAATAGTGTCCTCGAGGCCTGAATCAGTCAAACTACCTGAACATTTAGGTAATATTACCTATCCTGTTGTAATAACTGACACATCCACATCCGCCAGATCAAAGGTCAACAAAGTCACTGATCATTTCTCTAATGCGTCACGGGCGATGACTCCAAGGTGGGGCCGGACTTAAGCAAGGCCTTCCCTTCCTCGGTATCAATAAAGTTTGTAAAGTTATCAACGAACATTCCCGCCAGTTTAAGCGCTGCTTTGTCATAGGCAATCTTGTCAGCCCATAAGTTACGCGGATTAAGGATATCGGATTGCATACCGTTTACAGCTTTTGGGATTTTCAGATTAAAGACAGGCAAGAGGTCGAATTCGGACTTGTCTATGCTTCCGTCTAAGATGGCATCAATGGTCAAACGATTATCTTTAAGCGGAATGCGCCGGCCTATCCCGTAAGGACCGCCGATCCATCCGGTATTGATCAGATACGCTGTGGCCTTATGCTTGTCCATCTTCTCAGCAAGAATACGGGCATATTCAATTGGGGGTACGGTCAAGAACGCCTTGCCGAAACATGCTGAAAATGTGGCCTGTGGTTCTTTGACGCCGAGCTCGGTCCCCGCAACCTTGGCCGTATATCCGCTCAAATAATGATACATGGCCTGCTCCTTGGTCAACTGGGCGACAGGCGGCAGAACACCATAGGCATCACATGTCAGGAAAATAATTTTGGAAGGATGTCCACCCTTAGAAACGGGTTTGACGATGTTTTCGATATGATCCAATGGATAGGAAACACGAGTATTCTCCGTCTTGGCCGCGGACTGAAAATCCACGCTTCCGTCGGGATTGAGAGAAACGTTTTCCAAAAGGGCGTTACGCCGGATGGCGCGAAAAATATCCGGTTCGCGTTCAGCGCTCAGGCCAATGCATTTGGCATAGCATCCGCCCTCCAGATTAAAAACGCCATCATTATCCCATCCGTGCTCATCATCACCGATCAGAGCCCTTTTCGGATCGGTCGATAATGTTGTTTTTCCGGTTCCGGATAAACCAAAAAAGAGCGCGGTATCGCCGTTCTTGCCCTGGTTGGCCGAACAATGAAAACTGCCGATCCCCTTCAGCGGCAGAAAATAATTCATAACCGAAAATATGCCCTTTTTAATTTCCCCGCCGTACCAGGTACCCCCGATAACGGTCATCCGCTCGGTCATATTAAAAGCGACGAACACTTCGCTGCGAAGCCCCCATTTCTTGAAATCCTGACAGCTAGTCTTGCACGCATTAAGAATGGTCCAATCGGGCTTAAAATTTTCCAGTTCCTGTGCCGTCGGACGGATGAACATATTTTTAAAGAAATGCGCCATCCAGGCCACCTCGGTTACAAGCCGGACCGACAAACGCGTTTGAGGGTTGGCCCCGCAAAAGCCCTCCACAACATAAACGGTCTTGCCGTTAAGCTGATCGACTGCCAGTGTCTTTAAATGAATCCATGCTGCCAGCGACAAAGGGTTGTTATCAGATCCCGAGGATCGTCCGGTAGCCCACCATACGGTATTTTGAGTCAGGGCATCGGCAACAATATATTTGTCCTTAGGTGAACGGCCGGTAAATTTACCGGTGTCAACAGCAACAGCACCGGAGCTGGTCTCGGTCCCATGTTCAAATCCTTGTGCCGATTGTCTTGTCTCATCGGTAAACAGTTGTTCATAGGAAGGATTGTGAAAAACCTTTTCGGGATAAATGCCCATCCATGCTAAACCCATGTCCATACTCGATTCTCCTTGATAACGATAACCTCAAATCACATCACAGCATTACTTTATAAATTGTAGGCCGCTGTACAGGAAAAGAGAATCCGTTCGTATCCCGGAGAACCTAGGTAGGAATACCTAAAATAGGAACACTCGCAAAGGCCTTTGGCCGGATTATGGTGTAGGTGTGTTGTTAAAGCTGTTGCATTTCGATCCGTACACAGCAAAATTAAGACTGGCATTGGTTGCTGCCGTATTCCCTATAATACTTGCGGGGCATTTGACGGAAATGCCAATGAAATCATTTTGCGATGCCGTATTGTCACTGACCGTTGAGGATGAGTCGGTCTGAATCCCAATGTAATTGCGGGAAGACGTGTTCGAACTCACAATGGAATTTAACCCGGTTGATATCCCCATGCCGCTTAACATTACAGTGTTATTCTCAACAAGGGAATTATGCAGGACCTTGATCCCCGATGGCTTGAATGAACCATTGGGCGAAAGGACCTGCGAGATTGTGTTGCCGCGGATCTTTTGTCCCTGTTTGCCCGATATGCCGATACCGCCGGCCTGAGCAAATCCGGTCACCTGGTTGATCGAATTATCAACGACTGTGGAATAGTCTCCGACCGTAATAGCCACGTCGCCAATTTGATTAAGACGCATCCCTTCGATCACGCATTGTCTGGAGGCCGCCAGATTAATTCCCGTCCTTATCGTGACAATGGATCCATTGCGAACCGTGATATTTTGACGGATTTGGTTATTATCTGAAATGGCCGTCTCAGTTCCGGAGGAGGATATTCCAATGATTCGAAAACCGTTAAGATCAAGTGTCACATTATTAGTCGCAATCAAAATGCCGATCTTTCCGGCCGGAATATTTAAATTGCTGCTTAATTTGTAACTTCCGGGAAGACTGATCGTAACCGGAAACCCGGCCGTATCATCAGGCGTAACCCTGCCAGCCTCAGCTGTGGTCTGACTGATCAAAACCTCTCCATCAACCGCCCATCCCTGCTCTGCCAGGAATGACAGAATGACCACAAATAAAGCAATAAATCGTAATCCTTTCATAATATGCCCCTTCTACAAATAGTTTAAAAAGTTTCGTCATCAAAGATACATTACTTAAACGCCTGCCCCTGCCGGTGCTACCATTTCTATAAGAAAATAAATGGTTACGCCGGTCAAATCAGCACCGGACGTATCGTGTCTCGACATTACAGGGAGATCTAAATCTGGTAGAACTCAGTCGATACTTCAGGAGGTTTACTTCCGCAGGAACGCGTAGGATTCAAAATAGAATCAAACTGGGGATACCGTTTTAAACGATGACTTTCAGTTATCTCGTCACAAAAACTGTTGGTATCGCATCCTTCAAGAATTATTAAAAAACGAAGATTTTATTATCACCATTTTTTTTGTTTTTGAAATTAAAATCTTAATTATTTTAGCAACGATCCATTAGCATCTTGCTTAAGGACTCTCAGAAAAAACTCTCCATCTTCCTCGCAATCTGCAAAGTCCGGCCTGTCCGATACACTTAGCGGCAGCTCGTATCTTCACATAAAATCAAAGACCCATGATTCAAACTTGGCAAATTCACGCTGACTGTCCTGCGGGCACTACCCATCCTCGTCCTTGATTTTCTTCAACTTCTTTAATAAATGTTTGAGCTGGCTCCCATTGACCTGTACATCATCCGCCAAACCATCCCCATTGCTAAGAAACGTGAGCTGTAAAACTTCATCTGTTCCCGTGCTTGCGGGGCAAACGTAACTTTAAGAAATCAAAAAGGGTATTAACGAAGCAGTTGGCTATGGGTGCATACAAATCTACACGGTCCCGCTTTGCGCATGCAATGTGGTGATGATTTTCTGAATTTGATTCTCTGCAAGGGTGGGATATATCGGAAGAGAAATTGTTTTTGCCATCAAATCTTCTGTTACGGGAAAACCTCGTTGCTTTAAATAGACATGAACCGGTTTAAAGACAGGACTGCTAGCATCAACACCATTTTTTCTCAAACGCGACATCATCTTAGCCGCTGGGGATTTCATTCGAATCACATAACGATAAAAAATATGCTCGCGGCCAGGAAACACGGGTGGCACACGAAAATTCAAGTCTTTGAAGGCTTGGTTATATCGTCCAGCGATCAATTGGCGTCTTTTAATGAAATGCGGCAGCTGCTGCAGCTGTGATAACCCTAAAGCGGCCTGAATATTGGTCATTTTGTAATTAAACCGTACTTGATAGGACAAACAATGATCGTAGGACCTCAAATCTCTGGCGCGGTCTAAATATTTCCGATGGTTGGACAGGAGCATGCCGCCTTCGCCCGTTGTCAAAACTTTCGTCGCATAAAACGAACAGATTGAAATTATCCCCCACGATCCTACTTTCTTACCGTTATATTCCGCTCCAATGGCCTGCGCACAGTCTTCAATGATAGGCACCCCCAACTTCAACAACGGCTTTAGATCCGCCGGCAATCCGAACATGTGAGGAACAATGATGGCCTTTGTCCGACGGGTTAATCTCTTTTTTACATCGGCTGCACAAATATTTCCATCCTCCGGATTCACATCCGCCAGCCGCGGCCGAGCCCCAACATAGAGACAGGCATTTAAAAGCGCGGTGCAGACATAGGACGGAATGATGACCTCATCGTCTTGCTTAATGTCTAAAGCTGCTAAGGCCAGATGCAGCGCAGCTGTCCCAGAGCTCACCGCCACCGCATCCTTAACATCGACATACTGGCTGAATTTACGCTCAAATTCGCAAAGTTCCCGGCCTTGCGCAATAAATGAAGACAGCAAAACCTTTTGAACCGATTTATGATCGCGTGAAGATATTGTAGGACGAGAGTGAGGAATGTTCATTTTATAAAGCAGACTTTCCCAAAGGATTAATCGAAATCCAGTTTCAAATATCGGACAGCTTTGAAGCCTTCCGCATAACGCACTTTGGCTTGAAACCCGCGGAAATTGGCAACAGCCTTTGTTCCCTCCAACATCTGCTGCCCCGAGGGAAATTGCCTGCTGACTTGCGACGTAAACGCTTTAATCACATACAGCTTGTCTTCCAAAACATCTTCAACATCAACAAAAATATCGGGCTGAAAATTCAACGATGTGTAGTCTTCATAAAACAAAACCCGTTTATTATATCGTGTGGCTGACATCAGACATTGCGCCAAAACCCGGTGATCCTGATGGGTGTCTTCGCGGTAATTGCAGTAAATCTCGTACGGCCTGACTTTCGCCACAACACTTTCAATAAAATCCACAGACTGTTTGGTGACCTCAAATCGCGTATCAACCCAATTTCCCCAGATCAATTCCTTGGCGCCAAGCCGGCGGGTCGCTTCTTCCTGCTCTTGCCGTCTGGCTTTGGGATCACCGGCCTCCTGCCCTTCACTTAGCACGCAAAGATAAACATTATGACCGGCTTTGACAAACTTGCGCAACGTTCCGGCGCAGCCCAATTCAATGTCATCCGGATGAGCTCCAAACGCTAAAATATTTCTCTTCATAGGATTCCTTTTAAATGATCAAAACAACTTTTGATTTCGACAGACCCAATCATACAGCTTCCCCACCCCTTCAACCGGATTAACGCTCGGCGACCAGCCTAGCAATTTCTTACATTTTGTGATATCTGAGACATAAACCTTCTGGTCAAACTTTCGCCAGGAATCATGATTGATGCTGATGCGCCTGCCGGAAATTTTTTCAAGAGTCTCAATCAATTCGAGCAATGAAATTGTATTCTGATGACCGCCGCCGATATTAAAAACTTCCCCCTGATACCGAAACTCATACCGGATGAAGGCCTCAAAGGCCTTGATTAAATCATCCACCCACAAAACATCCCGAACCTGCTTTCCGTCGCCATACAGCGTAATAGGCTTGCCCAGAAAGAATCGAATAGCAAACCAGGCCAGCCACCCCTGATCTTCAAAACCAAACTG
>JAEUSC010000473.1 GCA_016789035.1 Candidatus Omnitrophota bacterium | reverse complement strand
TCGATGAAGAAGATGTTTTTTCTGTGACCGAACGTCTTTATCAGAAGATCTTCAAGGAAATCAAGGGGATTGATCTTCCGATTCCCTTTCCGCGCATGACTCACCGCGAAGCCATGGAAAAATATAAGTCTGACAAGCCCGATATCCGCAAAGAAGGTCAGGAGTTTGCTTTTCTCTGGGTGACTGAGTTTCCTCTCTTGAAGTATAATGACGAAGAAAAGCGTTGGGATAGCGAGCATCACCCGTTCACTTCGGTCATGCCTGAGGATGTGTCTTTGCTGCAAAAAGGCGAATACGCCAAAGTCCGTTCACGCGCGTATGATTTGGTCTTAAACGGGAATGAGATAGGAAGCGGATCCGTGCGTATTCATAACCGTGAATTGCAGCAGAAAATTTTTGATATCATTGGATTGGATCAGCAAGAAGCCCAGAAACGATTTGGGTTTCTTTTAAGAGCCTTTGAATATGGCGCTCCGCCGCACGCCGGTGTTGCTTACGGCATCGACCGATTAACAACACTGCTCAATGGACTAGAATCTATCCGTGATGTTATCGCATTTCCAAAAACTCAAAGTGGGAGCTGTTTGATGACCGAGGCGCCTTCCTCAGTAGACGAAAGGCAGCTTAAGGAATTGGGGCTTGTTGTTTTGAAAAAACAAGGGACGTAGGCCTTTGCTTGTAACTTTGTCCTGCCTGGCTTGTTAATAAACAGTCGGGTGAAAGGAGTGCGTATGAAGTATCACATATCATCGGCAGTTTTGTTAATGACGGTTTTCTGTCTGAGTGGTTGCGTCACCAAGGGGCGCTTCTATGCCGTTGATCGTCCGCGCGAGGATCAGACACGTATGGGTAATGCTGGCTATATTGGCGGAGAAAGAAAGGATAATGGAAATGTTGCCGCACGCCCCACACGCCGGATTTATGTCTTTGAATTTGATAAGAAAAAAGCTGCGGAGAATGCTAAAAGAGCAGAGACATCGGTGGATGCTTCCTCCACAACGGAAAGTTCCTCGGCAATTCCTGAGCCCGTCATGCCTCCCAAAGAAGTGATTACTATCCCCTACATTGGCGATCAGGAGCCAAAACCCAGCGAACCCGTTGAGAAAATAGGTCCCGGAATGTTGTATAGCGTAACCAAGGACGATACCCTGCAGAAAATTTCCAAGAAGGTTTACGGAACGTTTGGAAAGTGGACAAAGATTTACGATGCGAATAAAGACAAGATCAAGAACCCAAATTTTGTTAAACCGGGAACAGTGCTGGAAATTCCTCCGGCCGAGTAAAGGGCGTTTGTGTTATGCAGATTTTTTTGAAGTTTGAACATAATAAAGATATCCAGTTGCTGTTCGGGCGATACGATCAGAATTTGAAAATTATTGAAAAAGAACTCAATATCCGTATCAGCCGGGAAAATGAAGGTATAAAAATTATCGGAGATGAAGCTCAGACACAAAAGGCAAATGATCTTTTTAATTACCTCTATTCCTTTGTTGAAAAAGGACGTGACGTTAAAAAGCGAGACATTGTTTACGCCCTGCGGCTCGTTGAGAATGAAAAAGATTTTGATTTTAAGCGATTGGCTAAAGAAAAGATTGAAGTTTCTGGCAGTTTGATTACGCCCAAAACCAAAGGTCAGATTGAATATGTGGAGGCGATCAAGAATTATGACATTGTTTTCGGCATCGGTCCTGCCGGAACAGGAAAGACCTATTTGGCTATGGCCATGGCCGTCAATGCTTTGAAAAAAGGATTGGTCCGCAGGATCATTTTGACCCGGCCTGCCGTTGAAGCGGGCGAAAATTTGGGATTTCTTCCTGGAGATCTGGTGGAAAAAGTTTCGCCGTATTTAAGGCCTCTATATGATGCGCTACGTGATATGATGGAGGCCGAAAAGGTGGAGCAGTTTACGGAACAGGGAATTATTGAGGTAGCGCCGTTGGCGTTTATGAGAGGGCGCACCCTTAATGAGGCCTTTGTTATTCTGGATGAGGCGCAAAACAGCACGCCGGAGCAGATGAAAATGTTTTTAACCCGGCTGGGTTTTGATTCCAAGACGGTTATCACCGGCGACATCACCCAAAGTGATCTGTCACCGGGTGAGAGGATTGGTCTGGTGGACGCGATGGAAAAGTTAAAACATATTTCAGAAATTAAATTTATTCAACTGACCAGTGAGGACACTGTTCGGCACGAATTGATCCAGAAGATCATCGAGGCTTATAATCATGGCGAAAACAACCGGAAATAAACCAACCGCTGGCGGGTCGTTGTCTGATCAGAAAAGCGAAATCCGATCGATGCTTCCGTCTGTTCTTGGGTGCACAATCCTCTTGCTTTTGGGAATTGTCCTAGGAATGTGCAAATATCCGGTGGTCATTCCCGTTGTGCTTTTCTTTCTTGGTCTTCATCTCTGGTTTTTTGGAAAAGCCAAAGTCCGGCTTTTTATTAATCTGGGTTTTTTGATAGCCATTTTGATTTTCGGAGTTGATGTTATCAATTCTTATCCACACGTTACTCCTCTTTATATCCCTGTGGCCAGTTTTACAATGTTAACCATGCTTTTGTTCAATGATTTGCAGCTAGTTTTTATGATGTCATTTATCGCCAGTACAATTGCGTCGTTAATGACGGGAAGCCCTATCAGTTTCATGTTGACATTCTTTTTAAGCGGCTTGACCGGCGCTTATGCCGTACGGGGCGCAAGGACCCGTGGTCGTTTGATCACGGCAGGTATTTATGTGGGATTGATTCAGGTTTTGTGTGCGCTTCTATTAAATCCTGTTGTGACACCTGCAACATTTGAGTTGGTGATCAAGCCTTTGTTGATAAACGGTTTTATTTGTTTTTTTATTGTTGTTTCAACGTTGAAGATTTTTGAAACGATTTTTGGGGAAGTCACCAATTTTACTCTTTTGGAGTTGGCTGATGCTTCCAGCCAGCCGTTACTCAAGCGCATGATTACTGAAGCCCCGGGGACGTATCATCATAGTTTGATTGTGAGCAATCTTTCCGAGGCGGCCGCCGAGGCCATTGGGGCTAACAGTTTGCTTGCCCGAGTGGGGGCTTATTACCACGATATTGGCAAGATGGTCACTCCGGAATATTTTACGGAGAACCAATTGGTTTCAGGTAATAAACATGACGATCTTGAGCCGTCCATGAGCCGGCTTGTTATTCTTAATCACGTCAAGGAAGGGATTGAGCTGGCCCGTAAGCATCGATTGAATCAGAAAATTGTAGATTTCATTCCTCAGCATCATGGGACAGGGTTGATTTTTTATTTTTATCAACGCGCCCTCGAAGAAGCCAACGGCCAGGGCGTTGAGGAGGAAAACTATCGTTATCCCGGGCCGAGACCACAGTCTCGCGAAACGGCTATTGTCATGCTGGCGGATTCGGTGGAGGGAGCCACTCGTTCGCTGCAGGAGCATTCCTCATCTAAGATTGATGACGTCGTTCGCAAGGTCATTAATAACAGGTTTATCGATGGCCAGTTGGATGAATGCAATCTGACTTTGAGGGAGATTGAGCTTATCAGTTCTACATTTTCGCGCGTATTAACGGTTATGTATCACGGGCGGGTCAGATATCCGGAGAAAAAGACCAATGGACATCACAATAAGAAATCTCCAGACGAAAATTCCCATCCGCCTGCCAGCAGTTAAACGAATTGCCCAAAGGACCCTCGACTATTTGGGGGAGAACCAAGGGGATATTTCGATCGTTTTTGTTTCTCCCCAGCGCATGAAACTTTTAAACGCTCGTCATTTGAATCACCACTATTCCACCGATATTTTGACCTTTGACTACCGCCAGGGCGCAGACGGTTTCTTGATTGCTGAAATTGTTATCTGTCCGTCTGTGGCCAAGCACAATGCGATTTTATTTGGCAAGTCGGTAGCGCAGGAAATTGCCCTTTACGTGGTGCATGGGTTATTGCATTTGATGGGATTTGATGATCATTCTCCCCAGAAAACAGCCTTGATGCGAAAGAAAGAAGCCGAAGTGATTTCCTACCTGTTCACCCGCGGGGGGTGAACAGGATCATTCACCTCCCGCGGTTGAACAGGTTAGGGTGCTATGAAACGCATACTTGTCATTCTTGGATTAACGTATTTCTTTTTTTTACTCGAATTTCTTCTATTTAACACATTTGGCCGGTGGGGAAAACCGGGGTTGCTGATTATCTTGATTGTTTTTTTGAATCTTTATCTCGGAATCCGCTACGGGTTAATTTGCGCTGTTCTCTCCGGAATTCTAAAAGATGCTTTTAGTTTTGAAATATTTGGTGTTTATATTTTTCTATATATGTCCAGCGCGTTTCTAGCCATCATCCTGCGAAGGAATTTTTATCGTCCTGGTTCGCAGCTTTCCCGACTGGTTGTCACATCAGGAGTGCTCCTTTTTTTCTTTTTAGGTCAGGTGGTACTTTATGCGATGAATGCGGATATTGATTTTAAGGGTTCCGTTCAGTTTGTATTCTTGCCGGAGGCTCTGGCGACTTTAGTATGTGCAACCTTTTTTTTCCAGAAGCTCAAATTGCTAGCAGACAAAATTCGTTTGTAAATCCATCATAGACATATGCGTCTAAAAATTATCCGATACATCACGTTCTTTTTGCTGTTTGCAATTGTTGCCAACCTTTTTTATAAGCAGGTGATTCGCGGATACTACTATTACAATTTAAGTGTTCGCAACCGCATTCGGGTGGTGCTCTTAGAAGGAGTCCGTGGGCGCATTATGGACCGGGAAGGAGTCATACTTGCTGATAACCAGCTGTCGTTTAATGTTTCCGTTGTTGCTCAGGATATTGAAAACCGTCAGGCATTGTTTGCTTATTTGGCAAGTGTAATTAAAATTTCTCCCCAAGAATTAAATAAACGTTTTCGTAGTCGATTCCTAACACCCTTTACGCCTGTCGTTATTGCCGAAGACATACTTCGCGAGCAGGCTGTTGAAATTGAAGAAAATCGTTTTCGATTTCCAGGGCTGATGGTTGAGGAAAGTTACCGTCGGATATATCCTCAAGGATCCGTCGGAGCGCATGTGTTGGGATATGTCGGAAAAATCAGCCGGGCAAAAATCGAGCAACTGAAGGACTACGGGTATACGATGCAAAGTGTTGTCGGGTACTCCGGTGTCGAAGAAACTTATGACGATGATCTTCGCGGCGAATCGGGAGGGCGTCAGATCGAGATTAATAACCGCGGACAGGAAGTGAGGCTTTTGGGCTTGCGTAATCCGTCTGTAGGAAAGGACATTGTCCTTACGATTGATCAGCGCATTCAGGAGGTAGCCGAAGAAATTTTGTTGGGAAAAAACGGCGCGGTCATTGTTATGGACTCGGATAACGGGGAAATTTTAGGATTGGTTTCTTCTCCCTCATTTGACCCCAATGACTTTGTTGATGCTAAACTGCGGTCCCGATTGTCGTCTTATTTTCAAGATGCCTCCTCGCCTTTGCTCAATCGAGCCACAAGCGGCCAGTATCCGCCGGGATCGGTGTTTAAAATTCCGGTTGCGATCGCCGCTTTGGAAACCAAACATATCAACCGGAATACTACTTTTATATGTCCCGGT
>JAEUSC010000463.1 GCA_016789035.1 Candidatus Omnitrophota bacterium | reverse complement strand
CGGGTGATTTAGCAGGAAAGAAATTTGACTTTGTTGCTCAAGAAATGCAAAGGGAGACCAATACTATTGGTTCAAAGGTCCAAGATCAGGTGGTTTCCAATGCCGTCATTGCGCTAAAAAGTAAAATAGAAAAAATCAGAGAGCAATCACAAAATGTTGAGTAAAATTGGGCGGTTATGGCTAAGGGCAGAATTGTAATTATATCGGGCCCATCAGGTTCCGGAAAGACAACCTTATATAAAATGCTTTTGGAAAGTCCACGCCTTAAAGGAAATTTAGTAAAGTCTATTTCAGCCACAACAAGATCATCTCGAGAGGGTGAAAAGCACGGTCGAGAATATCTGTTTATTTCTTTAAAGATGTTTCAGCATAAAATTAACGCCGGTCATTTTTTGGAATCGCAAAAAGTTTTCGACAATTATTATGGAACTCCAAAAAAAGTTGTTAAGGATTTATTAGCACAAGGTAAGCATGTCTTGCTATGTATCGATGTTAAAGGTGCAAAGGTAGTACAAAAAATTTTCCCAAACGCCATAACTGTATTTATAAGGACCAGGTCTCTGTCTGTCTTGAAAAGAAGGTTGGAATCCCGAGGACAAGATGATCCTGATAGCCGTGAACTGCGTTTAAAAATCGCCCGCAGCGAACTCAAAGAAGCTAAGCTCTACGACTTCCAAATAATTAATGACCGATTGGATGTGGCTTACAAGCAACTGGAAGATTTTGTTGCCAATGCCCTGGTAGAATAAGTTTCTTAGATTGACATATCACGTCGGATATGTTATATAAATCACTTTCATGCGTAGTAAAAATGACAGGATTATTCAAGGAGGAAGTAAATGGCATATCATCCATTAGAAAGCTTACTATCCAAGGCGGGTGGCAGTGTGTATAAGCTTGTTCGTTTAGCATCCAAAAGAGCGTCAGAATTGGCGGAGAACAAACCCAATTTGATTGATGCCCCGATGTCTCAAAAGCTTGCAACCATAGCGTTGCATGAAATCTCCGCCGGAAAAGTTGTATTAAAGGAAGTCGCTGACGCAAACACAACTGGAAAAAATAAAAAATAATACTTAGCGGCCCAATGAGCATCCAAAAAAAAAAGATTCTTCTGGGGGTAACAGGAAGCATTGCCGCCTATAAGGTTGGCGATGTCATTAGGCGTCTTCGGGATAAGGGACACGAAGTAACCGTCGTGATGACTAAGGAAGCCCAGGAATTTATTACCCCATTGACTTTCGCAGGATTGACGGCAAATAAAGTTTATACACAAATTTTTCAAGACCCAGATTCTGGAGCAATGGCACACATTAAGCTCGGCACAGAATCTGATATTTTTTTGATTGTACCTGCAACGGCAAATATTATAGCTAAGCTTGCCCACGGGTTAGCCGACGATTTGTTAACATGCATTGCGATAACGACAAAGGCTAAAATTTTAGTAGCGCCTGCAATGAATGTAGAAATGTACGAAAATAAAATTGTTCAGGAAAATTGTAAGAAATTAGCTAGTCACGGTTTTAAGTTTATTGAGCCTGCGCATGGAAAATTGGCGTGTGGTGTTACTGGCATGGGGCATCTGGCTGAAGTTGACGAAATCATAAAAGCCGTTGAAATGGGATAGGTTGTATTGGCGTGGTAGCCAAGTGGTAAGGCAGTGGTCTGCAAAACCACTATTCAGCGG
>JAEUSC010000453.1 GCA_016789035.1 Candidatus Omnitrophota bacterium | reverse complement strand
ATCCGTCAAACACCATCCCCATTTGCCGTTGTCGTATCCATAACTCTCCCTCGGCCAGCTTAAGAAAGCCATCAAATGACTGATACGATTGTTTTGAAAATCGATAAATTTATCAAATTGATATTTGCGAAGTTCCTGCGCCACCGAAAGAATGTAGGGCACATGCTTTCTTTTTTCCAAATCAAACGGGATAACACCGTTGATGTAAGGACATTTTTGTAAAAGAATGGCGGAATTGCGACCCACCAGACAATAAATTTTGGCCGTGGGATACTTCTCACGCAAGGCCTTAAGCGACGCCGTAACTAAAACAACATCGCCCATCGCCGAAAGCTTCACAACCAGAATACTTACTGACGTTACAAGTTCCTGATAAACATTCAAAGTGGCATCCGCCATATGCTTGACGGTATATTTGTCAGCAATTTTCTTTTTAGCATTTACAACTAACGATTGGGCAAATTTTTGTTCATTGAGTAAACGCAACACCGCATCCGCCATCCCTTCAGAATCTTTGGGTAGAACCAGCAGTCCAGTCTTTTCGTGGTCTACCACCTCCACAATCCCGCCAATCTTGGTGGCAACAACTGGAACACCCGCAGCCTGGGCCTCAATAATCACACGACCAAAAGCCTCTTGCGTCACGGTTGCCATAACCATAACGTCGACTTGAGACAAAAGCTGCGGCACATCGCTACGATTTCCTAGAAATTCAACATGATTACGCAAACCTAATCGGCGCGCGAGAACTTCCAACTCATGACGATATTCCGGCTTGGAGGCCGGGGCGTCTCCAATGATCCAAATTTTACAAAATGGCTTAGAACGAACCACTTTGACCATCGCCCGTAAGAAATATTCATGGCCCTTGATGGGGGAAATTCTTCCTAAAATGGCAATCACCGGGCAGGTAGGATCATTTCTGCGGGGAACATTAAATCTTTGCTGATCCACGCTGCGCGCAATCAAACGGATATTTTCAGAAGGGACTTTGAAATCGTGCACCATGTGCCGTCCAATCACCTCGCTGATCACAATGACCAGCTTACTAAGCCCCATCACGCGGCTAAACGGATTATTGGAATAATACCCGTGGCATGTCGTAATAAAAGACGTCTTGGCTTTACGGCTAGCAAAATAGGCGATCCAAGCCGGTATGCGGGACCGTGCATGAACCACATCCACATTTTCTTTTAACAAAATCTTCACGAGCCTGTGGTAGCAGCGGATCATAGAAAACAGCGACTTTTTATGAACGGGCAAACTGTAATGTCGGGACCCTTCCTTAAGCAATTGGTCCACCAAACGACCGCCGTTGGATACAACGATTGATTCGTGTTTATGTTCAACCAGATAACGGGCAAAATCAACCGTACCGGTCTCAACACCGCCCACGTTAAGCTCAGGAAGAATTTGAAGGATTTTCATGATCGGAACTGGATTTAATTTTTGTGCAGATTACAAAACTTTTTTTATCGCGTGCCGCACAACATCCTTGTCGGAGAGATGTTTCAAATGCATCTTGTCACTCATAACACAGTAAACTGCCTGCGAGATTCCCTTAACTGAACACAAGGCAATATATCCTTGTTCGCTCAATTTTTCCATAAAACGTTCATATTTATTAAAATCCGTTTTTTCCTCGCTGCTGACGAGATTAAAGACAACCGTCTTTTTCCCCGAAGAAACGGCCTCTGAAACCATCGAGATACTTTCTCCAGAAACCACAACACAATCCGAGATTCCCAGAATGCCCCCAACGGCCTCCGGGATATCCGTTTTAGACGCACTGATCAAAAGCGCGCACCGTTCAAACTTCTTAAATTCTTTCCAAATAAGCTGCTCGATATGGTCCGGAGTTCGTCGGGAGGTTGTCAAAAGAATGTCCGCATTTAATTGCAATGCCACTTCTTTGATCTGATGGACTAATATCTTGGCGACTGATTCTGTAAACTCAACGTTCTTGGTGTTACCCCCGATGAGAACTCCAATCTTTGTTCTATAGTTACTTTTCAAATGGGAAAACCGGTTTAACAACTGCGCTGTTTTCTCAGAAAGATAATTTTTATCGATGAGGTTTAATGCGGCACGGGTCACCACACAATTGTCCGCAGCCTTCTTAACGTCGTGCTCAGGAGCAACAACAAAGTCAAAACTTTTGAACGATAAAATCCCGGGCTTCAAAATGATTAGCGTTTTTCCTCCAAAAAACCCGGAACCCAGAAGATTCATTCCGGCTGAGGCCGCTCCGCAGGATATCACATAGTCGGCATTCAACCCCACCAACTGGTCAAACGATTCCGGACTAAGCAATAGCCGCAAAACAATCCGGCTGCGAAAGCCTTTAATGAGCTGGGCTGCAAAGGAAATGACCTTGGACACCTTACGGTAAAACTC
>JAEUSC010000247.1 GCA_016789035.1 Candidatus Omnitrophota bacterium | reverse complement strand
ATCGGGAACCAGGATAATATATTTCATAATCTTTGACTTAGAACGGTCACTAAGGTACGCGCAAGTTCCGTCTTACTCTTTACTTTTCCTAAAAGGTTTCGATCTTTCTCCAATAACAAGGCTTCATATCCGCTCTCATCCATAAAATTGGCAACAACCAAATTACATTTGGCTTTAGAAAACAGTTCTTTCGTTTCTTTAACAGCACGCGTATGATTCATATAATTTTCTAACTTAAATCCAACAAGGAAAACCTTCGGCTGTTTAGCTTTAATCATGTTAATTAATTTCGGTGTCGGGACCAAATCCAACCGAAAATTTTTGTTTGAAGCAATTTTCTGGGTAAATGTTTCTTTGGGTTTAAAGTCAGAAACAGCCGCAGCATGAATGATGCAATCATAGCGGCTTCGCAGCTCATTTTTAAGCTGTTGAGCTAACTCCTCAAAAAAACAAAAATTAACAATTCGGACTTTTGACGATTCAAACGCATGTGTCACGGGACCTTGAAGCAATGTGACTTTCGCATTGGCTACACTCAAACGTTTAGCCAGCAAATGTCCTAATTCTCCGGTGGAACGATTGCTGATCACACGCATAGCGTCGATTGCAACCCATGTCGGCCCACAGGTAATGAGTATTTTCTTTCCCCTAAGCGCCATAGATAACCTTAAAAACCAATCTTTTTTATAATTTCTTTGATTTGGGGCTTTACGATAATCGGTTTGGAAACATTGGCGATCGCAATGTTAGGGTCTTTCAAACCATGTCCTGTCAGTGTGCAGACCAGAGGCACATTCTTTTGCTTTTTAAAATATCCTTGCGTATTTAATTTAATAACACCAGCTACCGAAGCTGCAGAAGCCGGTTCAACAAACACGCCTTCGCTAGCAAGAAGCTTATAGGCGGCGATGATCTCCTTATCAGTAACGGAATCAATTAAACCTTTAGAATCATCCCGCGCCGCCAGCGCCAATTTCCAGCTCGCCGGATTTCCTATTTTGATCGCCGTTGCTAAAGTCTGGGGATCTTTAACCGGCTTATTTATGACAATCGGTGCTGCTCCTGCCGCTTGAAATCCCAACATGCGGGGCAGAGTTTTGGATTTCTTATTCTGAAAATACTCAGTATATCCTTTCCAGTAAGCCGTGATGTTGCCAGCATTTCCCACAGGAATCGCATGAAACACAGGCGCATCGCCCAATGAGTCACAAATTTCAAAGGCTGCAGTCTTCTGACCTTCAATACGAAAAGGATTAATCGAATTCACTAATTCTATGGGATATTTTTCCGTGATTTCCTTAACCAGATTCAACGCATCATCGAAATTACCTTCGACGGCTAAAACCTTTGCTCCGTGAATCATAGCCTGTGCTAATTTTCCTAACGCAATATTTCCATTGGGAATTAAGACCACACTTTTCATTCCGCATCGGGCTGCATAAGCTGCTGCGGAGGCGGACGTGTTTCCGGTTGAAGCACATGCAACAATTTCAACGCCTTTTTCCTTGGCCTTGGAAATAGCCATCGTCATGCCGCGGTCCTTAAATGAACCCGTTGGATTTAATCCCTCATACTTCAAATAAACTTTCAAACCCGTTACGCCGGATAAAACTTTTGAATGAATCAATGGAGTATTTCCCTCACAAAGACTCACAACGGGAGTTTTTGCTGAAACGGGGAGATATTTGCGGTATCGCTCAATTAACCCTTGATAGAGCATTAAAGTTTCTCCATACGGATGGCCACCGGCTTTCCTTTGACAACCGGCAATTGATCCAATTGCTCGAGGGCTTCCTTGAGCAATCGCTCTTTTACATGATGTGTTAACATGACAACAGGAACAGCAGACATTTTATTTTCAATTTTCTGGGTGACGGAGGCAATGGAAATATTGTACTGGCCAAAAATATTAAAAATTGCTGACAATACCCCAGGCTTATCTACGAGCATAAGACGTATATAAAAACGTGTCTCAACTTCATCAATTTTTCGAATCGCCAGATTATCGCCTTCCTCTGGAGCATTTCCCACCCATCGGGAAAGATTGTTATCAACCCGTTCGGCAATATTTAACAGATCGCTGACCACACCCGCCGCCGCAGACATTTGGCCGGCTCCGGCCCCCTCAATAAAAATATCTCCAATCAAATCCGTATCAATTAAAATCGCATTGTCCACATTATTGACGGTGGCCAGAGAATGATCCTTGGCAATCAATGTCGGATGAACTCGAACATCGAGCTCGGATCCAACTTTCTTGGCAATGGCCAAAAGCTTGATTGTTAAATTCAGACTATCTGCATACTCGATATCATCCTGGGAAATATGATTGATGCCTTCGGTATGGATCTCTTTAACATTCACAAATTTCCCTAAGGCCAGAAAAACCAAGATGGCCAGCTTGTGCGTTGCATCCATCCCGTTAATATCCAACGTCGG
>JAEUSC010000407.1 GCA_016789035.1 Candidatus Omnitrophota bacterium | reverse complement strand
TAATACACATCGTTATTGGTGTAATAAACGCGACCAGATCTATAAATCCTGCGGCATCCCAGTGGGATTCTTGTAACAATCACGGCATAAGGATTACCAACCTCAATATAACGGCCATGATGCCTTCGATAGTAACGTCCGTAACTACGATAATACCTTTCGCCACCAATTGTGATTGTAAGATATTTTCCGGGAAAAACAACAACCGGATCGTAATGATAATGACCGCGGTAATAGTGATCTCTATCACGCCATTGATGATCATTCCACCGGTCATATGCGTGTGCTGAATTGGGAACCACAACCCACAAAACTAGTATCAAAATGGAGAACCAAATGACGCGCCAAACATCCTCGTGAACCTTCATACCTTCCTCCCCCTATTATCACACCTCACGGACAATTCCGTGGTCTTCTCGTTTTCTTTGAAGCAAAAATTGGCTGATTTTACTCTTTAGACACTGGCATACAATAAAAAGTTTCACAATTAAGGCTGGAAACTTATTTTCTATAAGATAATGGAAACATTATAATTACAGCATGTGGGGACAAAAGGAGGCGGGCAATTATGCGGATTTAAGATTTTCTAAATACTCCCAACGTTCAAAAGACTGCAAAAGCGTATCTTCGAGACTTTCCAGCTGGGCTTTTATATAAGCAATTTCTTTGGGCTCTTTTTGGTAAAAACCAGGTTCCGCCAGTGTCGCATAAAGTTCCTCACGTTGCGATTCCAGCTGTTCAATTGTTACTACCAATTTCTCTAATTCTCGCTCTTCATTATAGGACAGCTTCTTCTTGTCCCGCGGCTTGACCTGTTCAGCATCCGTAGTCAATATTTGCTGACCCGCCGTGTCTTTTGATGCCGCTACAGGCGTTGCAGCATGGGTCTGCGCCAGCCAATCATCATAACCGCCAGGATATTCATTAATGATTCCCTGCCCTTCCAAAACCATGGTCGATGTAACCACATTATTTAAAAACGCACGATCGTGGCTGACCAAAATCAATGTACCGGAGTATTCCACCAATAATTCTTCCAGCAACTCAAGGGTTTCCACATCAAGATCATTGGTCGGTTCATCCATGATTAAAAAATTAGAGGGCTTTGTAAAAAGTCTGGCTAAAAACAACCGATTGCGTTCTCCCCCGGAAAGTACTTTGACAGGCGTTCGGGATCTTTCAGGCGGAAATAAAAATTCCTGCAAATACCCGATAATGTGCCTGGGCTTCCCGTTGATCACAACAGTATCGCCACTGCCGCAAACATTTTCTGCCACGGTCCTATCCTCATCCAATTGCTCCCGCAATTGATCGTAATAGGCCACCTCCAAATTCGTGCCTAACCGGACTTTTCCTTTTTGTGGGGCAAGCTTTCCTAAAAGAATCCTCAGTAATGTAGTCTTGCCGGAACCATTTGGGCCGATAACGCCGATTTTATCGCCCCGCATAATTTGTGTGGAGAAATTGTCAATCAAACATTGTTCCCCATATTGAAAGCCAATGTTAGATGCCTTAATGACCAGATGTCCTGACTGTTCAGACGCTTGTGCCTGCATACGGACCTGCCCCATTTGCCGGCGCTGGGCTTTTTTCTCCTCGCGCAAGCGTTGCAAAGCTTTGACACGTCCCTCGTTTCTTACCCGTCGGGCCTTGACTCCTTTACGGATCCAAACTTCCTCCTGCGCCAATTTCTTATCGAAATTTTCCCAATAGACAGCTTCATTCTCAAGCATGGCTTCCTTACGCTCTAAAAATGTCCGGTAGTCACACGTCCAACTGTAAATCTTTCCGCGGTCCAGTTCCACAATCTTGGTAGACAAGTTGGACATAAATGCCCTGTCATGGGTCACAAAAAACAGTGTTCCTGGATACTCCTTGAGAAAACCTTCCAACCATTGGATCGTATCAATATCCAAATGATTTGTAGGCTCATCCAAAAGAAGAACATCGGGCTTTGAAACTAAGGCGCGTGCCAATAACACTCTTCGTTTCTGCCCGCCGGACAGCTGTTCAAACTCCGCTTGAGCATCCAACTTCATATGCGCGATGACCGTCTCCACCTCATTATGAATGGCCCAACCGTCTTCCCGGTCTAACTGTTCTTGAAGAGAATCTAGCTTGCGCATTAATTCCGGCGTATGATCCGTATGTAATTGATGGCTGATATGGTGATAGTCACTGATAAGCCGAGCTTTCTTGCCCAGGCCTAAAAGAACAATATCAAAGACACTCCCCTTCAGATCCACGGGGACTTCCTGCGGCAAATGTGTGATCCGCACGCCTTTTTGCAGGACAATTTCCCCACGATCGATGGCAACTTCGCCCGTCAAAACTT
>JAEUSC010000232.1 GCA_016789035.1 Candidatus Omnitrophota bacterium | reverse complement strand
TGTTGAATCGAGGTTGTCATGGCATTGAAAAACGTTGATCTTGTTGCCCTCCAAAAAAAAGCTGTTCTCTTCCGTCGTGAAATCCTTGAAATGCTGCAGTTGGCTGGATCCGGTCATCCCGGAGGATCATTATCAGCCGTCGAAATTTTTATCGCGCTTTATTTTTATAAAATTCGGCATGATCCCAAAAATCCTGCGTGGGAAGACCGCGACCGCGTGATTGTCTCTAAAGGGCATTGTAGTCCTGTCACTTATGTCACGTTGGCCAATGCCGGATATTTTCTCAAAGAAGAACTCAAAACATTTCGGAAATTCCAAAGCCGTCTGCAGGGGCATGTGCATCATAAAGTCCCGGGTGTAGAATTTAACACCGGTTCTTTGGGGCATGGACTTTCGTATGCCAACGGGGTTGCCATGGGCGCAAAGCTTCATCGCAAGTCACTTAAAGCGTACTGCATCATGGGTGATGGCGAGATTCAAGAAGGATCGGTGTGGGAAGCGGCCATGTCTGCTGCGCACTTTAAGCTGGATAATGTATGTGCCATCGTTGATTACAATAAGGTTCAGGAAAATGGACCGACCAATGAAATTAAAAATCTTGAGCCTTTGGCCAAGCGATGGGCCAGTTTCGGTTGGCATGCCATTGAATTGGATGGACATAATTTAGATCAGCTGATTACGGCCCTAGATGATTTTGACAGCGTTAAGGGAAAGCCCACAGTTATCATTGCCAATACCGTTAAAGGAAAGGGCATTTCCTTTATGGAAGGAAAGCCGGCTTGGCATGGCAAGGCCCCTAATGCAGAGCAGTTGCAGCAGGCATTAAGCGAATTAAAATAATTTTGAGGACTGAAGGATTATTTATATGGATTTGAAACCCACTCCAACACGTGATGGTTTTGGCGAAGAAATGGTGGCCCTCGGCCGCAAGCTTTCGAATCTGGTTGTTGTCTCTGCCGACTTAGAGGATGCCACCAGGGCTGAATACTTTAAAAAAGAATTTCCGGATCGGTTTTTCTCCGTCGGGATCGCTGAACAAGACATGGTCGGAATGGCTGCAGGATTAAGTACAATGGGTTTTGTGGCCGTGACCAATTCGTTTGCTGTTTTTTTGACCAACCGTGCATATGACATGATCCGTTTGGATTTATGTTACAACAATTGCAATGTCAAGTTGGTGTGTTCTCACGCGGGTGTTACGGTGGGGGAAGACGGCGCTACTGCCCAGTGCTTGGAAGATCTGGCTATCATGCGCGTCCTTCCGAACATGAAAGTCGTTTGTCCTGCTGATTATATTGAAGCAAAGAAAGCGACGGCGGCGATGGTGGCAGACAGCGGACCGGTGTATTTAAGGACTTCGCGTGCGCCGTTACCGATCGTCACGAAAGAGACGGACGTTTTTGAGATCGGTAAAGCCAACCAATTGCGCGATGGTCAGGATGCGACCGTTATCGCCTGCGGCGTCATGGTGTCTGAAGCGATCAGCGCTGCTGAAAGGCTTTCCAAAGAAAATATTAAAGTCCGAGTGATCAATATGCACACCATTAAGCCGATCGATGAACAGGCGATCATCAAGGCCGCTAAAGAAACAGGTGCGATCGTTACGGCCGAGGAACACCAAAAAAACGGCGGACTTGGCAGCGCGGTTGCTGAAGTTCTGGTGAAACATTCCTGCGTTCCGATGGAGATGGTTGCGGTGAATGACACTTTTGGGCAGAGCGGCAAGCCGGAGCAATTATTGGAGTATTACGGTCTTAAAGATAAAAATATTGTTGAAGCGGTCAAAACAGCGATCAAGCGCAAAAAGTCATCATAAAGGAGTCAGGCATGGCCAATTCGAAAATGCAGGAACTTGCCCGCCTCGGTCAAAGCCTGTGGTTAGATAATATAAGCCGCTCCATGATCGAAGGTGGAAAGTTAAAAAGCTTAATCGATCTGGGTTTGCGCGGCCAGACATCCAATCCTACCATCTTTAAACAAGCCATCTCTCAGAGCACCGATTATGATTCTAAAATTGTGGAATTGTCCGAAGCTGGCAAGAAAATTTTTGATATTTATGATGAATTGACGATCCGTGACGTTCAGGATGCTTGCGATTTATTTGCCGGTGTATATAAATCCACTCAAAAACTTGATGGTTACGTCAGTTTGGAAATCAATCCGCATTTGGCCAATACCTACGAAGAACAGCGCGATGAAGGCCTGCGTCTGTGGAAGAAGGCCGGACGGCCCAATTTGATGATCAAGGTCCCGGCAACCAAGCCTGGGTGCCGTGTGGTTTCTGACCTTCTGGCTCAGGGCGTTAATGTCAATGTGACATTGATTTTCTCGGCGGAACAATATCAGGATGTGGCTTGGGCGTATTTAGACGGCATGA
>JAEUSC010000335.1 GCA_016789035.1 Candidatus Omnitrophota bacterium | reverse complement strand
ATTACCTCTCTCCCTTTTTTAAGTATGTGAACACGCTTGGAAGGCGTGTGGGATTTGTGTTACGTCGTGCGTTCCTGGAATTTTTTCTAAAATTTTATACCTTGAAAATGATCATTTGTTTTCTCAGCATATAAGATATAGACAATGCTCTCATCAAATTCTCCCCAAATCTTAATCATTAACTGATATTCACCTATCTTTGCTAATCGTTTAGTTCTTGGAACAGTAACTGGAATAATAAAGCGTGTATTTCGAAAATCCTGATTTATTTTACTGTCATGATAGGAAATACGAGGAACAACAATTTCTATAGAATTTTCATTAACTAATTTGACCTTACTGTTATTTAAATCAACAAAAAAACCTTGAATAATATCATTATTAGTTGAAATCACTCTGTTTTTTGAGATAGCTAGCAACTTAAACCCATAAGGATATTCTTCATCAAACGTTACTTTATTAGTTTGAGATATATTATCCAATTTTTGTTTTATTTCATTGATATCTCTCTGGCTGGGACCAAAAATAAAGAAAACATATGCAAAAAGCAACGATATGACTGTCAAGAATATAGGGTCTTTAACTAAGGTTGTTAGCTTTGACTTTAATGACACTTTCTTATTTGAAATTTCTAACTTTTCCTTGGAATATCCTTCTTGATGAGAAGGTAAATAACAATACAGCGATCCTTCAGCTACTTTCTTCTTACAAGCTTTTCCTCTGCTAGTTTTAGCCTGACATAAATTTTGAGAGTTTCTTATGTTATTTTTGGTTTTGAATAGAACTCTGGTAAGTTCTTTATAACCATTTTCAAAATCTTCCGTAAAATTAGCGTATATTTTGTCTTTCAGAAAAACCGGAATGTCACATTCTTCCATCAAAATAGGCAAAACTTTAACCCGCCTCCCATTTATTTCGTCTCTCATAGCTATTGCTAATTCTTTTTGAACCCAGGAGGAATTATTTGAGCTGCTAGATATAACTACCCCCAAATAATCCATGCTCTCAATACCCTCGGATATCTTTTTAATCAAAGAATCCCCAACCAGCATTTCATCTTCATCAAACCAAACACGGACGCCGTCATTCTTGAGCCTCTCTTTAAGTTTTCTTACAAAAACTTTATCTTTTGAATTGTGACTTAGAAATATACTGCTCATGACCCCTCAGTTACAAAAAAAGCCCTCGATTGCTCGAGGGCTGCGGTTACTACATATCACTTACCACTTACCACTTACCACTTACCACTTACCTCTTACCACTCCAAAGCCCCACCCGTCTGATACTCTGTGACGCGCGTTTCAAAGAAGTTCTTCTCTTTCTTCAAATCAATGACTTCGCTCATCCACGGAAACGGATTGGAGGAGTTGTATTGTTTGGGGAGCCCGAGCTTTTCCAAGCGGCGATCAGCAATGTATTCCACATATTCGCCTAAAAGCTTTTCGCTGATGCCTAAGATGCCGCCAAACTTCAGACATTCCTTGGCATAATTCTTCTCCAATTCCACTGCGCGGCGGATGCGCTTGACCACATACGCCTGAAAGTCCGACGTCCAGACTTCCGGATTCTCGGCGATGATCGAGTTGATCAATTGAATACCAAAATTCATGTGAATGGATTCATCACGCAGGATGTATTGGATCTGCTCGCACACGCCGGGCATGCGGTTCTGACGTCCAAAAGACAACATCAGGACAAACCCGCTGTAAAAAAAGATCCCTTCGGTCACCACATAAAAACCAACGAGGTTATCGATAAATTTCTGCAGACCTTCGGTGGTATAGATATCGATATTCTCATCCACAATGCCGTCGGTGCAGCTCATGGAAAATTCGTCTTTCTCGTAAATCTCTTTGTTCTCGCGGTACATGTTAAACATTTCCGATTCATCCATGGAGAGAGACTCCACGATGTATTGAAACGTGTGCACATGGATCGCCTCTTCAAAGGCCTGACGCAGAAGATACTGACGGCACTCCGGATTATCGACAACCTTATAAATCGAAAGAACGATATTGTTACCGACAAGGGTTTCCGCGGTCGAAAAAAAACCGATATTGCGTTTGATCACGTGGCGTTCGGCTTCGGTAAAGGCATTGGGATCTTTCCACTGGGAAATGTCGCGGGCCATATTAACTTCGGTCGGCATCCAGTGATTGGCGCAGGCATCCAGATAGAAATGCCAGGCCCACTTGTATTTGATCGGCACCAGCTGATTGACATCCACCGTGCGGTTATTCTTGAGGATCTTTTTACTTTCCACAGAAACGCGCTCGCGGGTCATACGGATATTTCCGGTTACCGTGCATTCTTTGTCCATGGGTTGGGGGATCACTTCGGACATTTGTTGTACCTCCAAGTAAAAAACAGTATAAGAAAAATAATCTGTTTTACATGATGCGTGCTACGAAACCGTTAACCGTCTTCGGATCACGCACCACGCGAAACTTACCACGTTATTGACAAGATTCACAATCCTGGATCGGCTCGGCTGCAACCGTGGTCACGCGTCCCTTCTCATCCCGCTGACGCTGACCGACGACGTCATTGGACTTATTGATGTCGAGTGTTGATTTTTCGATACGGGTCGCACCCATCGAGCGCAAATAATACGTTGTCTTCAAACCTTTTTCCCAGCCAAACAAATACATATCGCTCACCTTTTTACCGCTGGGCTTGGCCTGATACAAATTTAGCGACTGCCCCATGTCGATCCATTTCTGGCGGCGGCTGCCGGCTTCGATGATCCATTCATAATCGATCTCAAAGGCAGTGGCGTATTTTTGCTTGATCTCCGCCGGGATGCGAGGGATTTCCTGAATGGAACCGTCAAAATACTTAATATCATCGATCATTTCCTGATCCCAGATCTTCAGCTTCTTTAAATCTTCCACCAGGTATTCATTGATGACCGTAAAGTCCCCCGAGAGGTTGCTTTTGACAAACACATTTTTATAGACCGGTTCGATCGAGGCGGTGACGCCCGTAATGTTTCCGATGGTGGCCGTAGGCGCAATCGCCATAACCAGTGAATTGCGCATGCCAAAATCCTTGATGGCCTTGCGCACCGGTTCCCAATTCATGCGCATGGTGCGGTTCATGTCCAGATATCCGCCGCGTTCCTTTTCCAATAGCGCGATGGTATCGTAAGGCAAAAGACCGCGGTCCCATTTGGAACCTTTAAACGTGCTGTAAACCGCGCGTTCTTTGGCCAATTCCGTAGAGGCCAAAATCGCATAGTAAGAGACCGCTTCCATACTCTCATCGGCAAATTCCACAGCCTCATGAGAAGCATAGCTCAGATCCTGGATATAAAGCGCATCCTGAAAACCCATGATGCCCAACCCGATGGGACGGTGCCGCTGATTGGCGGTTCCGGATTCGGCCGTCGGATAATAATTAATATCGATCACATTGTCCAGCATGCGCACAGCGATCTTGATGGTTTCTTTAAGTTTCTTGTGGTCGATGCCTGCGGTCGTAACGTGGACCGCCAAATTAATCGAGCCCAGATTGCATACGGCAGTCTCATCCTTGGAGGTGTTCAACAAAATTTCCGTGCAGAGATTGGAGGAATGGACAACCCCGGTATGGTCCTGCGGCGAACGCACGTTCGACGGGTCCTTCCATGTGATCCACGGATGTCCGGTTTCAAAAAGCATGGAAAGCATTTTGCGCCACAGATTGATGGCGGAAACCGTCTTGAAATTTTTGATCTTGCCGTCCTGGGCCATGAGTTCATATTCTTCATAACGGCGTTCGAACGTTTCTCCGTAAATATGATGCAAGTCCGGAACGTCATTCGGTGAAAAAAGCGTCCAATTGCTGTTGGACTTGACTCTCTTCATAAAGAGATCCGGAATCCAGGCCGCGGTGTGCATGTCATGCGTGCGGCGGCGTTCATCACCGGTATTTTTGCGCAGTTCCAGAAAATCTTCGATGTCCAAATGCCACACTTCCAAATAGGCGCACATGGCCCCCTGACGTTTGCCGCCCTGGTTGACCGCAAGCGCGGTATCGTTGGCCACCTTCAAAAACGGAATGATTCCCTGGCTTTTCCCGTTGGTGCCTTTGATGCGTGAACCCATGGCGCGCACGTTGGTCCAGTCATTGCCCAGTCCGCCGCTCCACTTGGACAGCATGGCGTCATCCTGGATGCATTTAAAAATATGAAACAGATCATCGTCAATGGTTGTCAAAAAGCAGGAAGACAATTGCGGATGACGTGTGCCTGAATTAAACAAAGTCGGTGTGGAAGACATGAACCGAAATGTCGAAAGCGTATTATAAAACTCAATGGCGCGTTCGTTTCTCTTGGCGCCTTCATTGACGGCCAGCCCCATGGCCACACGCATCCAAAAAATCTGCGGCAGCTCAATGCGGCGTTCTTCATGATGGATAAAATAACGGTCATACAAGGTTTGAAGACCCATGTAGCGGAAAATAAAATCACGCTCCGGAACAATGGCCTTGCCCAATTCTTTGATGTCAAACGAGCGCAATTTGGGATCGAGCAAATGCAAATCGATCGCCTTATGGATGTAGGCCGACAGATAGCTTGGATATTCGGCACGCATACGCTCAAAACTGGTTTCCCCGCCGAGCGCTTCCTGATATTCCTTGAGCAACAATAGACGCGCGGCCACAAAAGAATAATTCGGCTCTTTTTCAATAAACGAACGGGCGGCCATGATGTTGGCGGTCGCAATCTTGGTTTCGGTAATGCCGTTATAATAATTTTTGACGGCTTCCTTAAACAACGCATCGGCGGAAACATCCGTGAGCCCTTTGCAGCAGCTTTCCAGCTTAAAACGGATTTCATCAAGATCGATAGGCTTTTCCTGACCGAACAACGTCTTTACGTTGATCTCCTTGACCCATTCTAAACTTTCCAAAAGATGAGCTTCCGCTTCGGCCTTTTCCCGGCGCTGCTTGGCCCGTTCTTCCCGGTAAATGATGTAACGCTTGGCCACTTCATGGTATCCGGCCGACATAATGGTGCGTTCCACAATGTCCTGAATTTCTTCGATAGGAATGGCACGCCCTTCAGGCCAGCGGGTACGGATTTCGGCCAGGACCTTATCGGAAAGCTCGTAGGCTTTTTCCAGAAGGATCTCATTAAAGTGCCCGTTGTTATGCGCTTGAAAAGCCTTGGCGATGGCCAGCGTGATTTTTTCCGACTTAAAAGAAACCGGCTTACTGTTACGTTTAAGACAGGAATATAACTCAAAAACGGTACGGCGGGCAGCATGGTGCTTTCGATAGCTGGCATATCGCTCGGCTACTTCCTTAAACCCGTTTTCATAAAGCTGGCGAATAACTTCGTCCTGAATTTCCTCAACCGTCAATGCCTCATTCTTTAAAGACCGTTCTTGAATGACCGCAAACACGCAATCGGTCACTTTATGCGCATCGCGCATTTGATCATCAGAGAGTTCCGCCTCCCGGGGATGACCGTAATATTCCTTAAACGCATTGGCAACCGCCGAAACAATGCGTTTGGGATTATACTCAACCTGCTGACCGTTTCTCTTTTGAACCTTTACTTCTGAATGGATGATGGTTTCTTGTGACATCAGATAATCCCTCCAAGAATGGATAAAGAATGAAGAATTTTTTGTAAATTATTATGGTTATTGACGTCAAATTTTTGAGGGCTGCGGCCAAAAATGTGTTGCGTTGAGAGGTTCATGCTCTGGCTTTATTAATGATGAATGAGGATGAAATCGTAACCTTAAAAACCACTATATATTGATCAAAAACAACATCAAGCACAAAATATAGTATTTTACGGACTAAGCCGTGTCAAGATTTTCCTCTATTTTTTTTATG
>JAEUSC010000323.1 GCA_016789035.1 Candidatus Omnitrophota bacterium | reverse complement strand
TTTGTCGGGTGATGATGTGGATGCGTCAGAGTCGATTAAGGACAAAATAAAGAAAGTCTTTAAATAGGTCCTATGGTGAGGACTGAAGAAGGAGGCCAGTATGCCAACTTATGAATATGAATGCGGTGCCTGCGGTCATTCTTTTGAAGCACTGCAGTCTATGACTGATGCCAAATTGACCAAATGCCCCAAATGCTCTAAGTTGAAGCTTCAACGGTTGATTGGTTCCGGCTCTGGAATGATTTTCAAAGGAACTGGTTTTTATGAAACTGATTATAAGAGAAACTCTTCATCTTCAGCCAATGAGAAGCCGGCAGCAAAGCCATCGTCCGGATGCGGATGTGCTTCCGGTGGCGGCCATTCCTGCAAGGCGTAAAAGCACGTGAGAACGAAAAAGAGCTGTTCTTTAAGAAGGGGTTTTGTTACAATGCGACTTTTGCAGAATTCCGATTCTTGCAGAAAGGAAACTCCTTGAAATTCTTGAAATACTGGTTTCCAGTCATTCTATATTGTTGTATGATCTTTGGTGTTTCCGCTGTTCCTGGTAAGCAGGTGCCTCATTCTCTTTCGGTATTTGATAAATTCATTCACATGAGCATCTACACAGGATTAGCAGTGTTATTTGCAAGAGCTGTGGCCGCCAATAGCATAAGATTTTGGCCCTCTTTAATTTGGGCCATATCCTTGGCATTTGTGGCTTTTTATGGAATTACGGATGAGTTTCATCAGTCTTTTGTCGATGGTCGGTCATCGGATTTACAGGATTGGATTGCTGATCTCATTGGGGGGAGTGCGGGAGCAGCGATATATCTGTTATGGTTGCAAATCAAACGAGCGAAGCAAATTAAGAGTCTTTGAATATTAATTGTCGATAGGAGAGGTTTAATTTAATGGCAGCTATTAAGGCATTCCAGGCAGTTTACTATAATCCCGAGAAGATCAAGAATTTTAATGAAGTTATGTGTCCTCCGTATGACGTTATTTCCAAGGAACAGCAGGATGAATATTATAAGACCAGTCCCTATAATTTCATTCGTTTGGAGCTTCCCAAGGAAAGTTCGAAAGATAATGCGCGGGAAAATAGGTACACACGTGCTCACAAAACGTTCGAGGATTGGCTTTCTAAGGGAGTTCTTGTTAAGGATGATACCCCGGCCATTTACTACTACAAACAGGAGTACAAAATTCGCGGGCAAAAGCATAGCCGATTAGGGTTTATATCTCTAATGAAAATGGGGGATGATGCAGGTGTTAAAATTTATCCCCATGAAAATACGCATGCCTCAGCCAAGACCGACCGTCTTACGTTATGGAAATCATTAAAAGCTGCTCTAAGCTGTATATTTGTCTGTTTTTCCGATAAACAAAAAAAGGTAGAAACCATTTTTGTTAAGGAGGTTTCCACCAAAAAACCTTTGATTGATGTTGTTGATCATGACAAGGTTCGTCATATGCTCTGGCGTATGGATAACCCGGAACATATTGCCACGATCGAGAATGTTTTGGACGGTCAACAGCTCTTTATTGCAGACGGACATCACCGTTTTGAAGTAGCGCAGGAATATCGCCGACAGCAAATGAAAAGCCGCACCAGAATTACAGGCAATGAGCCTTTTAATTATGTGATGACCTATTTTACAAATATGGAATCTCCGGACTTGCAGATTTTTCCTATGCACCGGATTGTGAAGCAGTTTCCTACCCAATTGGACTTTTTAGAAGAATATTTTCGTATCGATAAAATCAAGAATAAGGAAGATTTGCTGATTTTATTGGCTAAGGCCGGACAAAATGAGCATGCTTTCGGATTGTATGACCGTACTGGAATAAGGCTTCTGCGCTTAAAGAACAAATCTTTAATTGATAAGCTTGTCCAGGGATCGACCAAAGAATATCGCAATTTGGATGCATCTATTTTAAAGTCATTGGTTTTTGATCGTGTAGGTGTTGCTTCCGAAGACATCCTTTATACTAAAGATATGGAGCACGCGACAAGCATGGTCGATGAAAAAATGGCAGACGCAGCATTTATTATGAATGCCGTGCAAATCAAGCAGCTTCGCGCCATTGCTTTGACGGGCGAACGTATGCCGCCGAAGACAACATACTTCTATCCTAAAGTCCTTTCCGGTTTAACCATTCATAAGATGGGTTAACCCAAACTCTATGACAGCGTTATTTGGAAAAAGTAACTATACGTTTGTTAAGGTTAAACGTAAGGAAATTCCCGGCGGGCTTTGGATTAAATGCCCAGGCTGTGATAATCCTTCTTATAGTAAAGAATTAAAAAAGAATCTTAACGTCTGTGCGAAGTGTAATTATCACATGTCGTTGACGGCACTGG
>JAEUSC010000312.1 GCA_016789035.1 Candidatus Omnitrophota bacterium | reverse complement strand
TTGACGTTGTATTTTTTCAAAGTGGTTTTGATCGCATGATAGGAAGACATCAGCCCATCGTCAAACGTCACCAAGACTTTGATTGAAGACAGCGGTGAGGGATTTGTCTTGCACTGGAAAAACTGCTTCGGGGTAAGCATTTCGTAATTTTTTATAAGAAAAGAAATGAGCCCATCAAAATTCTGCCTCTCATTCCAACAGACTTGATGCGTATAGGTCACCCGAATATGAGATCCGACTTCCACGCGGCCCATTTTGTGCACCTGTAGGAGGCTCAAAACCTTTGTGATTTTTCTAATCTGCTCATATTTCATGGACCTTCTCCGAAGCTAAAATCCAGGTCTGCATCCGCCATAGTCAAACCAATCGAATGGACCGGCAAAGGAAAATCGGCCTTAGGCAAATAACCAATGACAGACGAGGGCCGTCCCGCCCCCACGAAACGTTCTCTTTGCAGTGCTTCATCCATAACACCACATGTAGAGGCCATCACAACACCATCCAACCGCGCTTCTCTGGCGATTGTTTTAGCTGCCTGCAGAATTGTACCCAACTGCTGATAATTCTCTTTTTCAAACCGGTAATCCACAATCAACAGAAGCCGCATCCCTTGATAATAGGCTTGGCGGATAACTAAAAAAACATCCGATGAACCGGACGCTTGCCCGTACATATGATATTTCCAAGGTGAATCAGCAAAACGCCACGTTAGGAATTCCTTCGTTCGTGCAGGCTCTAGTGTTTCTGAAGAAAAGCTTGGCCCCAATCCTTGAGATACGTGAGAGATCTTCACCAACTTCAATCCCGAAAGTTCAATCGTCTCAGGAAACCGCCCCTCTGCGCCATCGTCAGAAATTTTATCAGAGCCCCCGACCAATTTATTCTTCAGTAGTTTTGTGCCCAGTGTCAGCGGATTTGATGTCCAAATGAACTTTCGGATTTGACCGATGACTTGTATGCCGGCCGCTTTGGAAATCTTCTCTACGACTTGGGTCAACCCCACCCCGATAAACGGCCCAAACATACGGACTCCCTGAACAAATAACAACGCTCCAGCGCCTCGGGAGCGATACTCTTCTTTGACAAAAAAGTCATAACCAAAATGCCCTCTATATTTTTTTCCGTGGAGATAAAATTCAAACGGCGCCATTAAAAATTGCCCGATAACCTCTTTTTCCTGAAAGACAATCGCTAATCCCGGAAGCTTTGCATTATCCGCATACAATGGATTGCCAAACGTAAACCATTTCATACGGGCCTCCAACCCCTTTTCCTTGGGATGGACAAGGCCTGCCAACGGATAGAAATCGCCTAAATATTTCTGTTCAAAGTGAACAATCTTGATTTCCATAGATGCAGTCTTAAAATCTTCAAATGATTTGGTCTACGTAATCCATTAAAGCGCCTGAGGTCTGAAATGGATTTTGGCCTAAAGCGGACATGCGTCCCAGGATAGGAACATCCTGGTTGAACTCTTTTTTCAACGCGTCTTCGACCCCGATAATCAAATTGACCATTCCTAAAGAATCAAGGTTTTCGGACAGGGGGATCAAACGAAGTTCGGATTGGTTTGCAGGAATGCGGATCACGGGAGGATCTAGTTCTTTAATGGCATCTAAAACGGCGCGTTGAATTCGTTCCTGCTTTTCTATAACATTCACGGCATCTCCTTGGATAAAAGTGTTTCATATTAACATGAAACGATTGTGGATTCTATTGCTTAATCAGTGACGAACGACAGCGCTATCTTAAATAATGAAACAACAGACCCACGCCGGCCAAAAGGACAACCACAGTCCACCGCAAATTCCCCCACCGACACAGAATAATGTAACATCCTGCCGCCGCTAGAAAATCCCCATACGTATGGATCGCGGTAGACATAACAGGCGTGACTAAAGCCGCCAGCAATATTCCGACGACGCTTGCGTTAACTCCCGCCATAATCGGCCCGATGTATTTCCATCGAAACAACGATCCCCAAAAAGGTAAGATGCCGATAACGAGCAAATATCCTGGTAGAAAAATACTTACAAGCGCAACAGTCGCGCCTATCCAACCGGACGGATGACCATGAGAAACGCTTCCCAGAAAAGCAGCAAACGAAAATAAAGGCCCCGGCACTGCCTGTGCCACACTATACCCAGTAAGAAACACATCGTTGGTAACCCATCCCTGGGATACGATCTGAGACTGTAGAACCGGCAAAACCACATGCCCGCCGCCAAAGACCAACGCTCCGGACCGAAAAAAAGTATCGGCAAGCTTCAACACAGCGTGCCCTCCGACCGCCGCAGCGATGGGAAGAAAACAAAGAAGACCCGCAAAAATCAATAAAAAAAAGAGCCCCCACTTTTTCGAGAAACCATATGCGCAGGAATAATGGGCCGGTTCTAAATGTTTACAAAACGCCAACCCGGCCAGGGCACCAAAGCCCATAACGCTCATTTGAGCAGAGAAACTTGGGAGCAAAAGTAAAAGAGCGGTCGAAACAATGGCCGTCAGCCTTCGCCACAAATCCTGACAAAGGCTTTCGCCCATCCGGATGACCGCCTGTGCAACAATGGCAACCGTCACAATCTTAAAGCCATGCACCCACCCGCCCACGTCACCGGGAAAACAGGAAAACCAAAAACCAAATAAAACCAGAATCACGGCGGAAGGAAGAGTGAAACCGAGCCAAGCTGCCATCGATCCGAGAATTCCTGCACGAAAAAATCCAATAGCCATCCCCATCTGACTACTCGCGGGCCCTGGAAGAAACTGACACAAAGAAATTATGCTTGCGAAAAGGTTCTCATCAAGCCATTTACGCCGCACAACAAATTCACTATGAAAATATCCAAAATGCGCAACAGGCCCGCCGAATGATGTCAACCCTAGACGAAGAAATACAAAAAACACTTCAACAACATTTCTCAGGGCATTCATAAATAGTCAACGCCTCAGTGAACACTTAATTTCCGCTGATCGCCACACTCCACTGAAACATCTTTTGCTGAAGGTGTGTAACTTCATCTTCTGTCAACAAACGGTGCAGCAGTTCTTCGTTGATGTACGTCTGGAGATATCCATCAATATATTTTAATCCTAAAACATATTCGCCCCGAGAGGCCTGCTTTTTGACAGCAGAGATTGAAAGAATGAAGTGGTTCTTATCTATCTGCCCGTCGACAGATTCTACTGAAAAAACCAACAAGGCATCATCCCGAATCATTATGGGCGAAGCCGAATCGATAAAGAAGAACCTCTCGGATGATTTATTGGCATTAATATAGGCCTGGGGATCCTGTTCCTCGATATAGTGATAAACATCAAAATCTCCTACAGCGCCATACCGCTTAAAACTGGGATCAATCACATATTTTTCTTCGTTCACAAGGTCTTTAATGGTGACGACAAAATGAGAGGCTTGTGGCGCAAAGAAATAGTCCTTTTCTCGCACCTTTTCAAAAAGAATCTTATAACGGTCGGACGGAAAAACATTCTTAATTTTTTGATAAACATAACGGGACAACCGCCCGCATAGGCCGCTATTTCCTTCATCTAAAATTTCAACGCCTTCATCATCAAAGTTCAACTCCTGATGTAAGATCCAAATTTTCTTTTCAAAATCCACACTGACATTGGAGTCTTTATCGAGCAAACTGCTCAATCCCGAATACTGCAAGGGTGCTAAAATTTCACTGACGGTGTCTTGATAGGGAAGATTTTTTTGGGCCGAAGAAATCCAGACAGGCAGCGAGGCATAAAAAACCACAACGAAGATTAGAAATCTGATAAGTGTCGTGTACCGCAAAATAGCATTCCTGCAGGTTAATAACCGTTTCATTGAGAAGAAGTCATTCAATTTTATTTGTCAAATGGGAAATACGCAAGAACCGGATTTCTTGATCATCTCATTCAAGAATGGCAATTGCCGAGATTCTTGCTGGAATCCGGGGTCACATCCGCAGAGCACTCAGGTCTTACTTTCCTGGCCCGCATTTTATAAAAACCCTTCTGAGCCGGCGCAACCCCTTGAGGGGGATCTGTCTTATAGTCTCCGCTTTCTGTCAAAACATCCATATGTGACTTCTTGAGGGAGTCTGGACCATTTTTTCCCATGGGAACTGTATAGGTACAGCCTTGCAGAAAAATCCACATAATAGAAGCCCGTATCACATTTTTCATGGACTGCATTTTATAAAGCACCCGGCAGGAAAGATCAAGAATATATTCGCATAAAAAAATGCCTATCCCGATCATTCGGCATAGGCACTTTTCAAATAGTTATCCCTATCATAGTAGGGCATTTTACATCAATTGATTTTCTAGAACTTAATCTTCAAACCAGCCCCCGCCAAAACGGAGCCGACATTCGTTTTGTTCCCCACAGCAACGGCGCCTGAAACATCCGGCTTAAAGCGGGAATAAAAATACGTCCCTTCAACAAAAAGGGCCGTGTTGCTATTAAAATAAAGATCAATACCCACCCCGCCCTTAGCCGCAAAATTATTTTCATTATCCACCTTGATACCGCTTAAAACAGTGCCATCGTTCTCATCGTAATTCCAAAAAACGACTCCGGCCCCGGCGATCGCATAGGGAACAATCATATTGTTAGTGGCTGCTATCGGCATTTTTAACTCAAGATCTGCCAACAAAGGAAAGCCATTCAAGCGCCCATACTTCACACCGCTCACCTCATCTTTAAAGCGCATCCATCCTCCTTCAACCCCGAAGGATGCGTAAGGATTGATATCCCGCATTAACCGTGCCGCCGCCCCCACCGTGGTGTCAAACCGCTCGTCCGCTTCATCCATTGGAAAGACCCCCTGACCCTGAACACTGAGTTCCCATGGGTTGTCGACCGTGCTTGTCTCTTCTACCGTTGTTCGTGTCGTACGCGTCGTCGTGTAATCACTTTGCGCCCAGCAAACAGGAATGCCTAAAACAAAAGAAAGCATAAGCGAAATTGATAATCCCTTGATCATGGCCGTTCTCCTTTCAATGGTTATTGAAACATTTAAGTAATACCAATTGTAAGAAAGACGGATGACTAGCGGATGAATTTAGAATTAAATACAATTCATGTGGGGAGGCAAATCTTAAGCCGGGAGGACATGTTCAAACGTCTCGGCACACGATGAACGAAATGCGAGGTCAAATTCCCTTGGTACAGGATCCTTAAGCAAATCACCGTCATTAATAAATGGATAAATCTCGCTGTAGTCTTTCACCTGAGACAGAGAAATACGGCGCATCAAATGCCGCGGCCGCAATTGCTTAGGATTAGCAAATCCCATGGCACCGAGAATCTCAGCAAAACTTTTAACACTTGCCCTGTGAAAATTGGCCCCGCGTTTATTTTTCTGAGTGACCACCAGACCGTTCATAAGATAGGGGTCCTGGGTGGCAACGCCCGTCGGACAATGGTTGGTATTGCATTGCAGCGCCTGAATGCAACCCAAAGCCAGCATCATCCCCCGGGAGGAATAACACAAATCGGCCCCCATCACCATGTGCTTTAGAATTCCAAAGCCCGAATTGATCTTGCCTGATGAGATGATCCTGATTTTGTCCCGAAGGCTGAATCCGACGAGAACATTATGAACAATCACCAGTCCTTCGTTTAGTGGAGAGCCCACATAATTAGAAAACTCCAGCGGAGCGGCACCTGTGCCACCTTCACCGCCGTCGACCGTAATGAAATCAGGAGTAATGCCCGTCTTATGCATGGCCTTGGCTATCGCCATGAATTCCCGGGGCTTGCCGATGCAAAGCTTGAACCCTACAGGCTTTCCGCCGGAAAGTTCCCGCATGCGTTCGATAAAGTTTAAAAGTTCCAGCGGTGTACGAAATGCCGAATGCCCCGGCGGAGAATTGACACTTTTGCCCATCTCTACCCCGCGGATTTCTGAAATTTCTTTGGTCACCTTTTCCGCGGGCAATATACCGCCGTGGCCGGGCTTGGCTCCCTGGGAAATTTTAAGCTCAATCATTTTGACTTCCGAAAACGCGGCCTTCTCAGCAA
>JAEUSC010000296.1 GCA_016789035.1 Candidatus Omnitrophota bacterium | reverse complement strand
ATCCGTGGGAATAGAATTCATGAGCCGCAAAACTCAGGATCATTTTGGAGTTCTGATATTGATCAGAAATCTTTTCCACCGTCTGTACATAGGCTTTGTGATTGTTTAGAAAATAATAGGCCATCATTAAGTGTAGGGCCGCCTCACTTTGATCTGGATCATGATCCCAAGCCCTCTGCAAAAACGAAACCGATTGCTCAAAACGTCCCAACCGATAGCTTAAAACGCCGAGTAAACGAAAGGCGTCCGACTGTTTAGTCGAAATAAGTATTGATCCCTGCAACAACTTGACACCTTCGGCAACCGTCCCATTTTCCAGATGACAAACAGCCAATTCATTGATCGCCTCAATATTGCGCGGATTCAAATCAACCGCCCGGGCCAACGCATCCATTGCTTGGAGATAATTTCCTTGATGGCGATAAATGTCTCCCAACCTTCGGTACCAGAGACTTTGCGTATCGCCAGATGGTGCATTCCCGATCATGTTCGATACCGCCGCCGCATTAAGGTCATAACGCATAAGCAATTGCTCATAAGCGACGCCCTTATTACGTCCCTCCAGCTGATGAACATGCCGAAGCAAAACCTCTTCGCTTTGCCAAAACCGGGCACTGACCAAAGACGTCAAAATAAAAAACAGCAAAAGCACGGCAAATGTAATCATCCGAATCATTGGTCGAGCCATCCGGTCAATGAGCAGAACCAATACCCATACAAAACCCACAGCCTCCAAATACAGAAAATGCTCTGAAAGCCCAGGACCAAGGCGGCCAATAATACGCTGGGTGAAAACAAATGAAAGACTGCAAATCACCATCCAAATTACACCAAAGAGTATGGCGTCCGTCTTGTGTTTATCAGCCGATCGACGGATAGTTATGATAACCCAAACGGCGATTCCTACCTGGAGAAGAGTCCCCACCCATCCAGATATACTCCATGCGTGAATTGCCCACGGCATCAAAAACCGTTGGGAATATTCATAAGAGAGAAGAACACCGTTAAGGATGTCCTGAATATGAAAACCATCCATGACTCCCATAGGGGCATGGATCTGTCGCAGAACATAATAACTGGCTGCGGCCAAAAGAAAGACAGATACAGTTTGCAGACTTCGTCGAATATCTTTGGTCACCATCCACGCCACAAGGCCTGCCAAAGCCACATTCAAAAGCGCAGATTCCTTAGATAAGACCGCTAAACAAAAACATGCGAGGCTAGTCCACCAAAAGACACCCAAGTCTTTCTTAACAAACCTCGCAAGCAAAACCAAGGATAGCAATCCGTAAAAGGCCGACAACAAATCTCCTCGACCGGCAATATAGCGGACAGACCATTCGTGAACCGGAAGAACACTAAATAAAAACGCCCCTGCCATGGCCAAATCGGCATTCAAAAATAGCAGATACAAAAGAGCCGCTATTAACAAGCTATTGGCGATATGAATGCCCACATTCACCCACCGAAACGCTACAGGATTATTTCCCCACAACCGGTAATCCATGGCCAACGACGCCAGAACAACCGGACGGTAATAAAACAAATGGGAATCAACATTGCGGTTGGCGGCATCGAAAAAACCAGATGTTGCCAGGGCTTCTAACGTAGGTTTCTTAACAACGATGTTTTGAGAAATGACGTAATGATCATCA
>JAEUSC010000283.1 GCA_016789035.1 Candidatus Omnitrophota bacterium | reverse complement strand
ACGAAAGTCATAGACCGCGTCCGTGTTATGATCTTCTCAACGGAACCAGCCTCATCCTTAGCGGCTTTCTCGCTAACGATCGTTACGAGTTCATCGATGGCGGTCCGATGCTGCAAATATAATTCTTTCAAAGGTCCCGCTATGATGCGGCTGGCCGTTGCACGGTCTCCGGCGCGGACAGCAGGCACCAACTGTTCATTAACGATCTGAAAGAATTTTCCGGCGGGAGTATAAGAATTCTCAACAAGCAGGGTTTTACCTTTTCCGGCTTCCAGTTCCTTTTTCCAATATTCATGCCGTGCGTTGTAATCCTTCTCGAGCGAACTCATTTTCTCGATCAATTTGTTAATCTGTTCCGGATTATCCTCGGTGCCAAGCAACTGGGCGGTGAGATAACTTTCAATAATATATTCCGGCGGAGGCAATATATCGGCCAAAAGATCAATCCCTTGTTTAATACTGTTGTACACAGGTCCTTTGACCTTAAGCTCATTGAGCGTACTGGAAGAAACCGCCCAGAATACCGAAAAGATCATAATCAAAATGCCGGCCGAAATGGCGACCTTAGTCTTGGTGTCCAGAGCAACTTTAATTTTTCCTGACTTGATGGCCGACATCAAACCCACAACAAAAATAAGACCGACCACTACCAATAAAATCATGGATATCGGACTGTTAGCGGGCTTCTCATTATTCTCCACTGAAGCCTCATCTGGTTCAGCAGCGGCTGGCAAATCGGATTTTGCCGAAACTTCTTCTGCCTTTTTATTGGCCGGCGCAGCTGTCGCTGGAACTGGAGCCGACTCTTTCTTTGGCTCGACAACTTTTGCATCAGGGGCCGGTTCTTGTTTGGCAACCGCCGGCACTTCTGGCGCCGCTGCATTAACCACAGCCTTTGCTTCTTGAACCGCCGGTTTATTTTCTTCGGCTGCAGGTTTGGCTTCTTCGGCAACTGGTTTAGTTTCTACGGCTGCCAGCTTAGCTTCTTCGGCAACCGGTTTATTTTGCTCAACAATTGAATTACCCTCCGCACCTGCTTGGGCGATTTTTTGAGCCACTTGTTCAGCAAATTCGGCCGCCATCTTAGCTTCTTCGACAGCCGGTTTAGTTAGCTCAGCGATTGACTTACCTTCCGCACCTACTTGGGTAATTTTTTGAGCCACCTGTTCAGCAAATGCTGCCACCTCTTGGGCATCTTTTGCAACGGTTGACGCAGGGGCCTCTGCCGGGACCACCTCGGCCGCTGGCGGCGCTTCCTTTTTGGGCGGAAAAGTAACGCTTTGCGCGGGGGCGGCGTCCTCATCCGCAGATGCATCGCTGTGATAAACATAAAAAGAGACGGCCAGCAATACAGACAAAACAAACAAAATCTTTTTCATACTGTCTCCCAATAAAAGATCTATCCGATACGCAACTTTTCTTCCTCGGTCTTTTCTTTCTTTGCAGCTTTTTCTTTGAGCGGCGACTTCGATTCATTTGTTGCGTTCGCAGTTTCAGTTGCGGACGTTTTTTTAGGCTGTTCGGCTTGTTGTTCAACGGCTGAAGATGGTTTGTCAGATGCAGACAATGATTGTTTCGGCGCAACTGCCGTAGCGGATAACGCCCTTTGTTCGTTAATTCTGAACCGACCAACCAATTTCTGCAATTCCTGGGCCTGGGCCGACATCTGTTCGGCCGCCGCAGCCAATTCTTCCGATGAGGCCGCATTGCTTTCCGTGATGGAGGTGTTTTGCTCCATCGTCGCCGCCTGCTCCTGTGTGGCCGTCGAAATGGACTTTAACTGCTCGGCCACCTTGGTCACATCAACCACCATCTTCTTAAGCGCATCCCCGGCTGCATGCGACAGCGACACACCACGTTGAACCTGGATTGATGATTCCCCGATCAAATTCTTGATATCTCGCGCTGAATCTGCCGATCGCTCCGCCAGCTTGCGCACTTCGTCGGCAACAACCGCAAACCCTTTGCCGTGCTCACCGGCCCGCGCCGCTTCGATCGCCGCATTCAACGCCAGAAGATTGGTCTGGTCCGCAATGTCGGTGATGATTTCCACCGCTTCATTGATCTTCTTGGAAGATTTCTCGATTGATGACATCGCATCCATCGTGTCATCCATTCCCTTGCCCGTTTCTTTCGCGTTGGACGCCACATTCTGCGCCATGTCATTGGCCCCTGAGGCGTTGGTCGCATTCGACTGAACCGAACCGGACAGTTCTTCAAAAGATGCCGCCTGCTGCTGGGCGCCGTCGGAAATTTTCTGTGAACTTCCCGATATTTCATCGGTCGCTGAATTCAGTTGCGAAGCTGCCAGCTTCACCTGACCGATAATCACCTCGACACTGGAGGTAAATTTATTAAAGGCGCCTGCCAATGCTGCGATTTCATCTTTTGATTCGATGGGAATTCTCTTGGTCAAATCCCCATCTCCTTCCGAAACATTCTTAAAAGCCACCACAAGGCGGCTTAAAGAATTGACCATCGCCATGCCGACAAACAGCCCCATAATACCCAAAATAATGCTGAGCCCAACCAAGGTAAGAACAATGGATTTTGCCTGGATCGAGACGCGGCTATATTTCTCGGTATCTCTCAGTCCTGTTTTCTCAATCAGTTCTCCTAAAGCGCCCAACGTTTCTTCGAGCTTCGAAAACATTTGCTGGAATTTGGGAAGATAATTAATCGCTTCATCACGTTTCCCTGAGACAATCATATCCATGATTGCGCGGGAGCTGTCGAGATAGGCCGCCAAATCAGGAGTTACGTCCTTGATGGCTTTCTTAATTTCAGGAGAAAGATCAATCAGGGCTAGTTCCTTTGAAGTGTTGTCCATATCCTCTAACATTGATTTAAGTTCACCTGCAGCTTCGCCCGCCGGGTCGTGAAGCCCCATGTAAATAATTCCGCGGATCCCATCATGATACATATCCATGAGTGTGACATTACGAACGGCCACCATGTCGACTTTACTCAATTCTTCTACAGCGTGAGAAAGCTGGCTCACAGAATTAAAAGAAACGACTCCTATGATCCCAAAAAACAAAAGAAAAAGGCCAATCAAACCATTCAAGCGGTAACGGATGGAGATGTTATTTAGAAAATTCATAGAGTCCTTTTCAATTAAAGTTTCTTAAGAAAACGTATTAGGGCTTTCTGGTGCGACTCCTCTATACCAACAAAACACAGCCCGAGCTCATAATGGCCCATTCTAATAAGTTCAACCCTGACGATGGTGGCCAATGTTATCAATGGCTCGCTGCGTGATAATTGTCCCGGACGGATAAATTCAGCCTTGTATTTTTCCCATCCAGGAATCTTAATTTTTAAATGAAGAACATCACCCACATGGTAAAGCTTTGATGTCTCAACCAAAGCCCCACCGGCACTGATGTCTTTAAGCGCCGTTTCTACTTCCTGCTCCATAAAGGAAGACATACTGATTCTTTTAAAAATTAATCCATATTTGGCTGGGATCCGGACATATTTACGACGGTCTTGATTTTGGGTCATAAAATTATCTTAATACGTAGGTATCGACCATTTTAACGAGCCCAGCAATTTCCGGTTTGGTGATCTGATCCGCTGCGCCAACCTGCTTGCATTTAACTGACAACTCTTGCGAAATCATGGAAGAAAAAACGACACACGGTAATTTCTTTAACTTATTATTTTCTTTGAGACGTTTGATCAGGTGCAGACCATCCATCTGAGGCATTTCAATGTCCGTGATGAGCAGATTGTACTGCTGGGATACATCCGTGTTCTTTTGAGCCGCGGCTTCCAAGGCGTTCCAAGCACTCAGTCCGTCTTTATGCAGTTCTACCTGATACCCCACACGCCGGACATAGGAGCTTAAGAGTTCTGCCACAAATGAGGAATCTTCGGCAATGAGAATCCTCAATTTTGAGCGGTCAAATGTCACCGCCCCGGCCACGATTTCATCTTTAACCCCTTCCAATCCGGCCTCGGGATTGATGATAGAAGCGATTTTCTCAAAATCCAGCAACATAAGAATTTTGCCATCTATTTTGATGACGCCAACGGCGTAACCTTCTTTTGATTTGACCAGACCTGTAGGAGATTCCACATCCTTCCAGGACAAACGGTATATGCGGGTGACTTCATCAACCCAGAATCCCGCGTGAATGCCGTTGAATTCGGTAACAATAATGCGGTTTCGCCGTTCCTGGGGATCGCTTTGCATATGCAAATGCTTGGCCAGGTTCACAACCGCAATAACATTGCCCCGAAGGTTCACAACCCCTAATACGGATGAATGAGCGTCCGGAATCGGGACCATAGGAATATTGGTACGGATAATCTCGCGGACTTTAGCCACATTGATGCCGTAATAATCCCTGCCGATACGAAAGACAACAATTTCTAATTCGTTCGTGCCCGCCTCAAGCAGGATCTTGTTTTGTGCGTTGTCCATATGAAAGCGCTCCTATTGAGTTAGAAGGAAATTGATCCCCGCAGCATGGCCACTGTCGCATTTTTGACTTCGGGATCACCGCCGGGATTGGTAATAAACTGAATATCTGGCTGTAATGTAAGAAACGGAGTAATTTGAATCAGGTAAGTGATCTCTAAAACCTTTTCGGCACTTTCAAGACCATCCGCTTCGCGGGCATCGTCACTAATTGAAGCAATATTGTAGGCCACACCCACCGTATCATCGTCTCGGCCGGGAACGAGACCTTTATAATTAAAACCAAACCCTACATACCGGGAAACCGTATTGCGGTTGGTCGGAACTGCGCTCATCTGAAGAAAGGCTCCCAGCCCCTGCTCGCCCTGTTCCCGATAAATCATCTGATCAATTACGGCGTAAATTCCCCAATTACCGTCGTGAGGAACAGGGTTGCTGTTGTCATCCAATTCAACCAGGTCTTCAAAATTTCGACCTAAATACCATCCACCCAATTTAACCGTACCGGGCAGAGCCTCGCCTTTGCCGATAAAGTCGCTGATTTTATAGTGATAATCTGCTTCATTAATGTTTAAAAGACCGCCCTTTTTATTAATATTGAAATATGTACCGTGCCGATTGCCTTCATCGAGACTGCCGGGATCACCAACGAAAACCGCCGTCAATAACTCAAGATTTTCAACCGGTTGCACTTTAACGCGCACGGCCAGAGAACCCAGCGGGAAAACTGGAGCTGTAAAATTTCCGGTCATGGTGGGTTGAATTCCAAAGGAACCATTAATAAATAAACCGCCGTACTCCGTCACATCAAATTCAGTATTAAGATCGTGCATACCCGCCAAGATGGACAGCTTATCTTCAAACAGATTCTGCTGATACCATAACTCCATCAAATGGCTGGACCGCGGGGCCTCAATATTGCTGGCGGTCTGAATGTCCCCTACGAATCTTTCCGTCAATTTTCTGTTTCCACCGTTAATAATCCCGTAAATTAAAAATGTCCCCCCTTGCCAGAGATTAAGCTTTTCTGTATCCAGCGTGAGAGACAAATCTAAGTTATCCATGTAGGCGGAGCCTCTTTCTAAGCCGCCTTTCACATTAAAACCGGCATCCGCTGTATAGACAACATCAAACGAGACACCTTTTTCTTGCAAATCGGATTTGATTTTAGACCATTGTGCGGCAGGAGAATCCAAGGCCAATGCTTCGGATGGGAAAATCGCGGTTAATAGAGGAAGAATAAAAATGGATAAACAAACTACGAAATACACTTTAATTTTTTGAAATATCATTCATCCCCCTATGTTTTTCGTGTGGATATGACTATATTCACATACACGAATGTTTTATGTATAACTTTCTTTTGGGGGAGTGTCAACAAATCTGAGAATTATTTTTTAAGGGGATGGGATTTCAAGCGGTTGCAAAAGCCCGCTCGACGGAAAGGCCCGCGAAAATCTGCATACAAACAACTAATTTTTTCCCAAAGTTCGCAGGACTTTTTCTGAACTTTTGAATTGTTTGCGCAGCATCAGAGCAATCGGACGGAGGAACGTAAAGATGTCCTGATCGGCAATTGCATAATACACTGATGTCTTTTCCTGGCGCGAAATGAGCACTCCCGCATTTCGCAGCGCGATCAAATGTCGGGATATGCTCGGTTGGCCGACATTTAAATTCTTTGTCAAGTAACCCACGCTTTTTTCTCCAGATTTGAGTTCCTCAATAATTTTCAGGCGCATGGGATGCGCGAGTGTCTTAAGAAAATCTGCTTTGATTTGATAAATTAAGTCATGTTTCATAAAACATTGCCTCCGTATTTAATATATATACTACTATATATTAAAGCAAGGGCTCTAGGAAAAAATCTCTATCAACCGATCCCGCAGCACATTCATTTGTATTGGTTTGGTCAGACAGCTGTTCATCCCTGCCGCCAGCGCCTTTTCCTGATCTTCTTTCATGGCGGCCGCCGTTGTCGCAATAATGGGAATCGTATAACCCTCTTTGCGCAGACGTTCGGTTGCCTCGAGACCACTCATGACCGGCATTTGGATATCCATTAAAACCGCATCAAAACGCTTCGACTTGACTTGCTCAACCGCCTCTGCGCCATTGACAGCTCGTTGAAATGCACATCCAAATATCTTCAACATTTCGGCTAATAAATCCAAATTGACTGCGTGGTCATCCACTATAAGGAGGTTCTTATTTTTAAGAATAATCTCTGAGGACATATGCCTCGTCACAATCTGTTGCGGTCGGCCACGCCGCCCTAAAACTGTTTGCAGGACCATCTGCAACTCCTTACGGACAAGCGGCTTGGGAATAAACGCGGAAAATCCTGATTGCTGTGCTTTTTGGGCAACACCTGGATTTGCATCAGAAGAAACAGCCACCACACGCAGCTTGTCCCACTGTTGATGTTTTTTGAGGTCCTCAAGAAAGGCATAACCGTCTTTGCCTGGAAACATCAGATCGGTCAAAATGATATCAGGCCAAATCGCTGACTTTTCCAGCACCTGCAAGGCCTCTTTCACACTAGGTACGGCTCCACTCACAATCATCTGAAAACTCTCTGCAAATTCTCGTAGGACTTTGCAATCATCAATACTTTCCTCAACAATAAGAATGGATTTGCCAACCAACTCAGAAACCGGCACCGGATTAAGATCATCCTGTTGAGCATGATCAGATTGCGGTAAACTCAAACTCAAGCAAAATAAACTGCCTTGATTCAATGTTGACTCAACTGTGATCTCACCCCCCATATCTCGCGCCAACCGCCTGGAGATAGCCAAACCGAGGCCTGTTCCGCCGAATTTCCTGGTCATCGAAGCATCGGCCTGCGTGAACGCCTCAAATAATTTGTCTTTCATCCCTTGATCCATGCCGATTCCCGTATCCCGGATACTGATGGTGATTTTCCAGAGCCCGTCCTTTGCCTCATCGGCTGTGACACTCAAAGCAATCGATCCTTTCTCAGTGAACTTAGCTGAATTGCTAAGGAGATTAAGGACAATTTGACGAATCCGTGTAGGATCACCTCGAAAGTATTGAGGCATGCGGATCTGAGGAAGATACCGTAACTCCACCGGGGACTTCACCCTCGGCCGGACGATCTTTATGGCACTTTCAAGCAAAAAGTTCAGGGAAAAATCAATATTCTCATAACTGATCTTGCCGGATTCAATCTTGGACAAATCCAAAATGTCATTGATCAGCCCGATCAATAGCTGCCCGCTTTCCTTAACTGTCAACAAATAAGACCTTTGCTGAGGATTAACATCTGTATTTAATAGAATCTCGGTAAAACCGATTACGGAATTCATCGGAGTCCGGATTTCATGGCTCATGTTGGCCAAAAATTCTGATTTGGCCCTTGAAGCCGCCTCTGCCTCATCACTGCGCTTGGACCTTTCATCAAGAATGTGGTTGATCGTATTGGCCGCTTCTCCGACCTCGTCTTTCCCCCGGAGGGATAAACGCCCACGGATATTATTTCGCTCAATTTTTTTAAGCTCATCTAAAAGATCAAAAATACGTTTAAAAAAGAAATTCTCGATACTGAAAAACAACGCAAGAATAAACAAAATCAACAGAAAAAACAATAGACCCACGAACTGGCTATTTGTCTTCAACGCCTGTCTGTAAACATCCCGGGGAATGGCCGCCTCGAGAATCCAAGCCGGACGGCCATAGTAATCATTGATAAGATAGTACCCCTTGGCCAGTAAGGCGTTGGCATAATCAACAAAGCGCCCGTGAGAGGCGGGATCTAAAAGAATTTTAGACAGGCCCGGATTTTGCGGAGCCCATTGGGGCCAAGAATATCCAGACACATCAAAACCGATCAATTTTCCGACTTCCCGGTCAATGGAATTTTCAATGAAATCACAAAACACAAGTGTTCCGACGGCTGGTGGCGTACCGTCACTTTTTATGACCGGCTGACTCACCACAAGAGCCAATCGGTTGTTGTTTAACAGAATTAAACCGGCATTGGACTGCCGGAGTTGTGAAAACTTTAAGAACGAACTGCCCGGCATAAAGTTATTGCGCAGTTCGTCGTCACACGGATACTCACGCGCCGACTTATCGTCGTAACAGAATTCATTGACGAATGCGCCTCTTGCGTCCAATAAAAGCATGCGGTTAATCTGCAGACTAACCATGGTGGGAGAATTCAGATTGGATTTGGAATAATCCGGATTAAAATCCTGGACATATCGGTAGGTATCGTCCCATTGGGCCCAGTCGGAGATGAGACTGCGGATGCGCTCCACCAGGCTGAGATAGGCATTATCCAGCCTCTGCATGTGCGCATCCATTTCTTTACGCTCTACTTCGTTAAAACCTTTAAAAACCGTGGCGGCGCCTGTCAAATAAACAAGCGACATAACCGCAATCGAACTTAGGAACACGCTGATCCAAAGTTTTAGCCGAAAATTCATATCAAGCGTTTCAGAACCTTAACTATGCAGAGAAAAGAGTACTATTTGTACGCAGAAAGACAACTGCGAGTGACACAGGTCTAGCCGCCACCTTGCCTGCCTTACAGTCACTCTTACACTTGTCATCTTCAAACGCCGGTCAGGCTACCACTTGAAGTTTGTCCATCGTTTTCTTAATGGAGCTGACAAGCTGCAGGATCTTCATATTCGAATTTTTGATGGACTGCGTTGTTTCAATAATACCGCACAAATAGCGTCGGAAATCCATGAGGGATTGCTTCGTAACACTGGTGGACTCTTTAATTTCACTGAATGTAAAATTAAACTTAACCCCTTTCTCACCGATGACCGCCGCCTCGATATTACCAAGAAAATTGCAGCGTTCCAGCTCGTAAATCGACGTGTTAATGGAAGTAATGAGATCAAGAATGTCATTTATCTTTCCGCCGATCGGAACAAGAAGATTGGTCAGTTGCGAGAAGGTATTGGTGAACAATTCAATCAGCACCAAAATATTGGCCTTCACATCCATAATCTCATCAGATTCCACCTTGCGTTTCAGCGCATGGTCATAAACTTCCTGGATAAAAACATTAATCATGGCCGACTGGAGTCTGGGCGTTGATGTTTGAAAGCCCAGCCGTTGCGTATGATTGGAAATGTCCCGCGAAAGTTTAACAATGGCTTGTGTGAATGATTCAATTTCTTCAGTTTTATTTTTAATGGTCTTTGCCACGACCGATAAAGTCCGGCCGGCCTCACCAGCAAAATATGAATTGATATTAACGTTCAGAGAAAGGATAGAAATCTGTTCGGAAAAACTCAGCACAGAGACTGATGTGTCCTTTAAAGTTTTTTCTACACTCAACAGATTGCCAAAGTCGTCAAATAAACAGTCAAAAGAGGAAGTCACCTCTGAACACAATGTTTTGATATCGTTTAACGTACTGACCAGATCCCGTGCTCCCCGGTCCTGGATCGGAGCCGCCTCAAGTTGCGACAGCCCTGCAATGAGCTCTTGATTATCATGAATCAACTTTTGTCTACAATTGAGTTCTTCAATAAGGATGGTGGACATGAAGGAATCATAATCTTCAAACCCTTTGGACTTAAGAATATCAAGTAAAAGAGTCAGCGAAGCCTCCATTCCGCCGTTTTCTTCGGCCGTCAAAAGCTTTTCGTAGACGGACGGAATCAGTTTGAATATTTCGCTGGTCGGCTTGATACGAATGGAAAGATAACCATTGGATGTCGGAAAAGCGGCTGCCAAAACCCAATAATATCGCCCCTCTTTGGTCATGTTCTTCACATACGCGACAACCGGTTTCTTGGCTTTCAAATAGTCCCACAAAACCTTAAACACGACCCTGGGCATGTCGGGATGACGGATAATGTTGTGCGGGGCCCCGATGATTTCTTCTTTGTCATACTGACTGACACGGACGAATACACTGTTGCCGGAAAGGATGTTTCCCACCAGATCGGTTGTTGAAAAGAAAATCTCATTGACGAGAAATTCACTCTCACGATCGACAGGTTTAGGTCTTCCAGTTTTTGTGACCATCGTTGCGTCTCCTTCTTTAAATAAGTAATATTCTTCCTAAGAAGTTTTATTTAAGTATCTAAAAATTTTTTGAATTCTTGATCTTGTTAAGAAGAGCGGTGGCCGCATCCACAGCCACAGCCGGTTTTTTCTCAGCTGAGGGTTGAGCTGAAGTTTCCTGCTCATTAAGTGCCAGGTAAACTTCAAGATCGCCTTCGGACGTCGTGTACTGCTGATGGACATATTTATCCGCCGGATTAAACCGAATGCGCAGACCATGGCCGATCATGGACGTCGGCAATCCAATATTAATATCCACACTCTGTGCCGCCATTTCCATCTTAATGACTCCAGCAACCATGTTGGTGATTTCACGGCATCCGTCCAGAACGTCATCTGTCACCTGTTCGAAGGACATGCCAATCATTTTCCCGACGAATGAACAGGCCGTTTTCTGGGGAATCACAATCGAAAGGTTACCGTTAAAAGCACCTGTGATGCCAATGGAACAAAATACAACGTCTTGAAAATTAACATGCTCTGTAGCATTCTTGCGACTAACGGTGATCCCCATGGGCAAGAGGGAATCCCCCACCATCTTTTCCATAATTCCGGACATCTTCTCGATAAATGCTTGATTGATTTCGATAGCCATTAGTTTGCCTTTGCCAGGATTGGACTAATGGTTTCTTTGAGCCGGTCTGGAGTAAAGGGCTTGGTGACATATCCGGCCAAATTGGGATTGGCCCGCTTGGCTTCAGAAATTTTAGCTTCAGTTCCTTCTGTCGTGACCATCACGACCGGCAAAGTTGCCAGCGGCGGAATTTTAGCAAGCGCACCAACAACTTCGATTCCCGTCATGTTCGGCATATTCCAGTCACAAAGAACAAGTCCAATATCCTGAAAATCGTTTCCGATAATTTCAATCGCCTTAACCCCGTCTTCAGCCTCCAATGTGGGATTGCTGAAACCTGCACTTTTAATGATCTGAATGATCATTTTTCTTTGAACGCTTGAATCGTCCACAACAAGTATTTTTTTCATGGCCACTCCTCTTTTTCCCTATATAGCCACCATCACGTCCAGAGCGAATTTTTGTCCCCAAACAAAGGCGGTCACTCTATAGTACTGCTTCTCATTTTTTGGGTAACTAAGCCAGCCTGCCGAACCCTTAAACTTCATGGGTGCAGAAATCTCGAGCTCAGGATAACCCAACCCGCTAAGATCCTTTTTGAAAACGCCGGCGATATTATTGGCCAACTCGGCTGTAATATCAGCAACAACTTCATTATTTGTTTCGGCCGTGTCTTTATATCCAAATGCTTTTATGAGATTTGGCGCGAGCGCTTCTTTAAGGTAAAGGACAAACACACCGCAAAAACGGTTAGCCTCACGATCCTTTGAATTTCTATAAAAATAAATGACAGAAATATAGCTACTGTCATAAAACTCACCGAAAGATGAAACATACCACTTATCTTCGGCGAGCAATGGACGCGGAACAACCGTAGGTTCCTGATCGGAATGAACGTGAAGAAAACCGTTAACCGCCTGATTGACGGCACCTAAAAGCGTAGTGGCAATAACCTGAAAATCTAAACGCGCCATTCTCCATCCATAAATTTGAATATTTAAATTTTTGAATTGTATTATATAGAACTATTGGATCTAATCTATAATTTTATAAAATAATTTAACGCTCTTTGATGTGAAAGATCTATTTGCTTCAAATAAATTTATCTCCACGAAAAACGGTCTTCAGAGCATGACTTTATTCTGCAGTTCTTGCAATAATTCCTTTTTGAATGTAGAGCGGTCTAATTAATTGGCGCAATCGGGGAACTTGAAACGAAAACAATATGCCGCCCAAAATAACAATTAACCCGCCAGCGATAAAGACGACAGCGACGTTG
>JAEUSC010000229.1 GCA_016789035.1 Candidatus Omnitrophota bacterium | reverse complement strand
CAACGTCTTCTTCTTTCACACCGGACTTTTGGTGGGGTCGGATGAAGTCCGCCGGGTGGCCAAAAATTTTGGAATGAGCGCAAAGACCGGAATCGATCTTCCGTTTGAAAGCGCCGGTTCTGTCCCCAGCCGTAACAATTTCCGGGGGCGGTGGTTTACGGGGGACACCATAAATTTCTCTATCGGTCAGGGAAAAGTTTTGGCAACCCCCATTCAGCTGGTAAAAATGATGGCGGTCGTGGCCAACCGGGGAAAGGTGGTTCAGCCGCATTTGATTTATGCGATCGCGGACAAATGGCCGGATCAGCTTGAAAAACCTCATGCGTTAAAAGTCAGTCCCGAGATTTTTGATGTTATCCAGGAAGCCCTAGAGAATGTAGTCAGCGGTGTCACCGGCACGGCGCATAACTTGTATATTCCGGGTGTGAAAAGTTTTGGAAAAACAGGAACGGCGCAAGCAGGTGAAGGAAAAGAAAATCACGCATGGTATGTCGGTTATACCCAGGGTGAGAAGCGGACGATTACTTACTGTGTCTTTTTGGAGCACGGGGGATCCAGCCATAATTCGGTTGACCTGGCGCGTGAATTGCTTTTACGTCTGCAAGGATTAGGAATTGTTTGATCTGGCGCCTTTAAAAAAATCTTTTTCGGTTTATTCAATATTTCTTAACTGGTTGCTGTTACTTGCTTTTGATGCGGGTCGTTTGAGATGACTTTTTGGACGAATTTTTTCGTAAAATGTCAGTCAAAGGCTCTCTTTTAGGTTTTAAATTTTATCCGACGGAAAAAAACGCATTTTCCTAAAAAAACAATCAAAAAAAATCAAACAAACCTTGTTCAGTGAAGAACAATAACTAAAATGATTGTAGTTATAAGTAATTATATTAAATATCGATCAACCCGTTCATTAACCTTTAATGCTTTTGCAGAGCTTAAAATTCTTCGGATTTCGATTGCCCAAGCTATTGTTTTTTTTGCTGGCAGTTATTTTCCTTTCTTTTTTTCCTCCCACAGTTTTTGCCGCAGACATTGAAGCTGTCACGGATTCCGCAGACGGGTCTTCAGCATTCACGGTTAAGAGTTCCGCCAACGTTGTCCAAACTTCGGTCGATTCAACAGGTAATCTCGTTACCAAAGGTTGCGTCCGCATTGACAATGGTTTGATTGAATGTTCGGATGCCGAAAGCCTCATTGTTGACGGTAGCATCGGTTTGGGAACAGTTAATCCATTAAGCAAGCTGCAGGTTTCCGGGGGGCTAAGCCGTTTTGGTTTGGCCGGAAGTGTTGATTTTGCCTCCGGAACAGGAGACGTATACGTTCAAAACAACATGGAAGTCGACAACGTATTTTTCGGCAATAAGGTCTTAGCTTCAGGAAATGTCGGGATCGGGACCACCTCTCCGCAGGCGGTTTTTCAAATGGTGGGAGGGGATGCTTTAATCGGCACGGGAACATTCAACAACACTTCCGTCTCCCCAGACTTATACGTGACCGGACATTTTGAA
>JAEUSC010000170.1 GCA_016789035.1 Candidatus Omnitrophota bacterium | reverse complement strand
CGGGTGGCTTCTATAAAATCAACGGCATAATTGTTGTGCTCTTCAAGTCCTGTCGCAACCGTTAGGATGTTCGGATCAAAGATAATGTCCTGCGGTGGAAAACCGACCTTTTGGGTCAAAATATCGTAAGAATGCTTGCAGACTTCGATCTTGCGTTGGAAATTATCGGCCTGACCTTTTTCGTCGAACGCCATGACAACAACGGCGGCACCGTAGCGTCGCACCAGCGTGGCCTGCTGGATAAATTTGTCTTCGCCTTCCTTCAAGCTGATGGAGTTAACAACGCCTTTTCCCTGAACGCATTTTAAGCCAGCTTCGATGACCGACCACTTGGAGGAATCAATCATGATAGGGACTTTGGCGATGTCGGGATCGGAGGCGATGTGGTTTAAGAAGGTAGTCATGGCGCGTTCGCCGTCTAACATGCCTTCATCCATATTAACGTCAATGATCTGTGCGCCGTTTTCCACCTGTTGACGGGCCACGGTGACGGCTTCTTCGTATTGCCCGGCCAAAATGAGTTTTGAAAATTTAGGGGACCCGGTAATGTTGGTGCGTTCGCCGACATTAACGAAATTGGAATCGGGACGGACGGTCAGTGCGTCTAATCCGCTTAAACGCAAATAGGGTTCGTTTGTCGAAGGCACACGGGCTGGAAGGCCTTTGACCGCTTGGGCAATCATCTGGATATGTTCCGGTGTCGTTCCGCAGCATCCGCCGACCATATTAAGCCAGCCGTTGTTGGCCCAGTCTTGAAGTTGAGGCGCAAGGCTCTGTGGTGTTTCGGGAAATCCCGTCGGCAAAAGAGGGTTGGGAAGGCCAGCGTTCGGATAGCAGCTCACATAAATAGGAGCAATATGGGCCAGTTCCTGAATGAGAGGGCGCATTTCCTGTGGTCCCAGGGCGCAGTTCATCCCTACACTTAACAGAGGGACATGGGCAATGGAGTTCCAGAAGGCTTCCACTGTCTGGCCGGTGACCCCGCGAATGCTTCCGGCCTGAATGAAGGTGACGGAGGCCATAATGGGAACGGATTTTTTGGTGTCGTCGAAATACTTTTGGATGGCAAAAAAGGCGGCCTTGGCATTTAATGTGTCAAAGATGGTTTCAACCAACAACACATCGCATCCGCCGTCCATGAGGCCCCGGACTTGGTCATAATAAGCGTTCACCAGCTCATCGTAGGTGGCGCCCCGGGCGGCCGGGTTGTTGACATCGGTGGAAATGGATGATGTTTTGGTCGTCGGACCAATGGCTCCGGCAACGAAGCATTGACGCGAGCGGTCGTTGGCCATGACTTTGTCTGCGGCTTTCCGGGCCGCGGCGGCACCGGCCTTGGACAGCTCGTATCCGAGTGTCTCCATTTTATAATCGGCAAGGGAAATGGCCTGGGCATTAAATGTATTTGTCTCAATGATGTCAGCGCCGGCATTCAAATAGGCGGTATGGATGTCTTCAATAATCTGGGGCTGAGTGATGTTTAAGATCTCGTTGTTTCCTTTAAGATCGCCCGGATGGTCTTTAAAGCGCGTGCCGCGGAACTGTTCTTCGGTCAATTTGTAGCGCTGGATCATGGTGCCCATGGCGCCGTCAATGATCACGATGCGTTTCTTGAGCAGTTGAGGCAGAGGATGATTCAAATCGTTTAAATTCATGTGATAAAGATAAGGCATCGTTTAGGGGTTGTCAATGTAATTATCCGTCTGATTTTGACAATCTTTTATATAAAAACCCTGTTTTGACTTTGATTTTTCCGTGATATACTTGAACCAAATTAAAAGGGAAAACTTATAGTTAAGGAACCGTATGAATAATGAATTAAGCAGTTTATGGCAATCGTTGTCTTTGTTATTGCGTTCACACCCCTGGCATGGCATTCCGATCGGCGAAGATTGGCCCCATCAAATCAATACCTATATTGAAACGGTTCCCTCTGATACAGTCAAATATGAGATCGATAAAAAGAGCGGTTTTCTAAAAATCGACCGTCCTCAGAAATATTCCAGTATCTGTCCGACCTTATACGGATTTATCCCGCAGACGTATTGCGGTAAACGCGTTGCCGAATTTTGCCGTGAGCGCACCGCGCGTCCCCATATCGTGGGGGATGATGACCCTCTGGACATTTGTGTTCTGACCGAGAAAGCCATCAGTCACGGGGATGTGATGATCAGGGCCATTCCCATCGGCGGCTTTCGCATGATTGATCAAGGCCAGGCGGATGATAAAATCATTTCTGTTATGCATGGAGATGGTCTATACAGTCTCTGGAAAGACGTGCAAGACTGTCCGCGCGCATTTATCGACCGATTGAAACATTATTTTTTGACCTACAAAGACCTTCCGGATTCCAATGAGCGCATCTGTGAAATTACTCATGTGTACGGTAGAGAAGAGGCCTTTGAGGTCATCCGTCGTGCGCGGGAAGACTATCAGGAAAAGTTTTCCAAGCTTGAGGCGATGATGCGGGAACTGGATGATTAACGTTTCGGTGTCTTCGATGGCTTGTAACCTCTGCTGTTTTGCGCAGAGGTTTTTTCATTAACCTTGCCCACTCCCGGTGTGGTGGAGGCCGGCGGGAATATGATGGAACATACCAAAATTTATGGTTGGAACGGGATTCGCTATAGCGCCGCAGACGTCTCTTTGGTGGTGGTTCCGGAATTGGGCGGACGGATCATATCATTGTCGGTTGATGGTCAGGAAATTTTTTTTGTTCAGAAAGAACACGCCGGAGAAACGTTTTCGTTTTCCGACGC
>JAEUSC010000127.1 GCA_016789035.1 Candidatus Omnitrophota bacterium | reverse complement strand
ATGACTTACAAATTGATGGTTTGCAAATCACTTAGGAAAGACTTGAGATTACGGAAGTGAGCTCACTCATTTCCTTTTGAATAATTTGTAATCGTTCCTGGTCCTTGGCTATGACCTCAGGCGGGGCTTTTTTCACAAACTCACTATTTTGAAGCCTTCCGGCAATCGCATTGGCTGTTTTCTCAAGCTGTGTGAATTGGTCGCTCATACGCCTTTTTTCTTTCTGAATGTCAACGATTCCGGATAACGGAATAAAATATCGAATTTCTCCAACAACGCCCGAAGCCGCATCATTGACCTTGGATAATCCCGCCTCAAACTGAACGCTTCTTATCTTCCCTAACACTTGAAAATTCTCAAAATCTTTTTGTATCGCATTTAACAACCGCACGTCAGCAACGCTTAAAACACACTCGACCGTCTCGTTAGGCTTAATATTCCATTGCGCCCGGGTATTTCGGATGGAGCTAATCAAATCAATCATGCTTTGCATAGTTTTTTGATCATCTTCACTCACGTATTCCTTCTTATACTCTGGCCACGAACTATTAGATAAATTAACCGATCCTTCCTGAAGGTTCTTATAAATCTCTTCCGTTATAAACGGCATAAATGGATGCAGAATCTTCAATGAATTTGACAAAACATGCAGCGCGACTTTCTGAACCAAAACATCCTTCCACTGATTCTTAATAATCTCCAAATACCAATCGCAAAAGCTCCCCCAGAAGAATTCCTGGACCAACGACTCCGCCTCTGAGTAACGATACTTTTCAATGGCTTCGGCGGTTCTACTAATCGTTGAGTAAAGTTGCGATAAAATCCAGCGGGATGGCAGATTTAATTGATCAAATTCAAAATTCTGATAATCCTTAAACGCCTCCGGGGACACATTCATAAAAATGAGCCGCGATGCATTCCAAATTTTATTGGCAAAATTACGGCCAATTTCAAACTTTTCTTTAGAAATGAAGATGTCTTGTCCGGAATTGATAATCAGACTGAAACGCAAAGCATCTGCGCCGTACTCATCAATAATTTCCAATGGATCTAACGCATTGCCTAATGATTTGGACATTTTGCGTCCCTTAGCATCTCGGACTGTTCCATGAATATAAACGTCTTGAAACGGGGCCTTGCCCATAAATTCATAACCGGCCATAATCATACGGGCAACCCAAAAGAAAATAATTTCAGATGCCGTGAAAAGAGCGTTTGTTGGATAAAAAAATTCTAAATCCTGATTCTTTGCAGGCCATCCAAGCGTGGCAAAGGGCCAAAGCCACGAAGAAAACCAGGTATCCAGGACATCTTCATCCTGTCTGAGAGAAACATCTTTACCCCGCTGACCTTTTGCTTTCTGTTGCGCTTCTGCTTCGGTTCGCGCCACGTAAGCATTGCTTTGATCGTCGTACCACACCGGAATGCGATGCCCCCACCAAATTTGACGGGAGATGCACCAATCTCGAATATTATCCATCCAATTTAAATAAACCTTTTCCCACCGCTCGGGATGAAATTTAATCTGTCCATTGCGAACAGCGTCAGCCGCAGGCTTCGCCAACGGCATCATTCGCACAAACCATTGTTTGGAAAGGTAAGGCTCAACAACAGTATCGCAACGATAACAATGTCCAACAGCATGAGTATGGTCTTCAATCTTGACCAAGAAGCCCTGCTCATCCAACGCTGCAATGACCGCCTTACGGGCCGCGAAACGATCCAGATCTTTGAATACTCCCGCCTGCTCGTTAAGAACACCATCGGGACGCATTATATTAATTGTTTCAAGCCCGTGACGTTCACCCATCGCAAAGTCATTGGGATCATGGGCCGGTGTTACTTTAACAGCGCCCGTTCCAAATTCCAAACTCACAAACTCGTCAGCAATAATTTTAATTTCGCGCTTTATTAAAGGAAGCACAAGCGTTTGTCCGGCATAACCTTTATATCGCTCATCAGTTGGATTAATCGCAACAGCCGTGTCCCCCAACATTGTTTCCGGACGGGTCGTGGCCACAATCAACTGCTTTGAAGAATCATTCTTAAACGGATACTTGATGTGATACAGCTTTCCATTCTTATCTTTGTGCTCCGCCTCTTCATCAGAAAGCGCCGTCTGACAGCGTGGACACCAGTTGATAATGCGATTACCACGATAGATTAAGTCCTTCTCGTATAGCCGAATAAAGACTTCTTTGACCGCTTCACTGTAAGCATCATCCATGGTAAAGCGGGTGCGCGGCCAGTCACAGGAAGATCCCAGTTTCTCCAATTGCTTAAGAATCGTCCCACCGTACTCATTTTTCCACGCCCAGAGACGGCCCAACATGGCCTCCCGGCCAATGTCGTAACGTGTCTTACCTTCCTTAGCCAATTGCTTTTCCACCACATTTTGGGTGGCAATTCCGGCATGATCGGTTCCCGGCATCCACAAGGCTTCAAAGCCACGCATGCGTTTATACCGGACAAGAATATCCTGCAGAGTATTATTCAAAGCATGTCCCATGTGGAGAATCCCAGTCACATTCGGAGGAGGAATAACAATCGTGAAAGGTTTCTTATCTGAAGGCACCGCGTGAAAGACATTACCATCTTTCCAAATGGAGAGCCATTTGGCTTCCACGGTTTTCGGGTCATATCGTGAAGATAACTCTGTCATCGTCAATCACCAATTTTACTTTTTGGGCTTGTCTTTTAATAGTTTGTATTCAATGCTGTCAACCAATGCTTCCCAGCTGGCTTCGATAATATTTTCATGGACTCCAACAGTCGTCCATGAATCATGATCATCCTGAGATTCAATTAAAACGCGAACTTTTGAGGCTGTCCCTTCTTTGGTATTTAAAACCCGGACTTTAAAATCAGATAAATGCATATCAACCAAGGTCGGATAAAACTCAGTAAGAGCACTTCTTAACGCCCGATCTAGAGCATCTACCGGACCAACACCACTCCATGTGCCGCGACGACCTTTACCATTTA
>JAEUSC010000210.1 GCA_016789035.1 Candidatus Omnitrophota bacterium | reverse complement strand
TTGGTGACCTGCACTTCGTCCAAACTCCCTGTGACTTCCTTACGGTACCGGGAAATAAACGGAACGGTTGCTCCTTCATCCAATAGAGCCACAGTGTCCACGATCTGCTTGGGTTTGAGTTTAAGTTCTTCTACAATTTTGATGAGATGTTTCGGTTCCATAAAAAATAAAGGGAGCGCATTTGATTGCGCTCCCTCTGCTATCCTTTCACTATACAGTTACAGTACATATACAAATTCCAAATGATTAAAAGATTGCCCCTAAACGAAGACCATATTCCTGCGAGGTATTGGCCGGTTCCATCCCAGAAACGATGAAAAGACCACCGACGCCCGTCGATACATTCGAATCCTCAATATCCCAGTAGCGATAATACGGTTCAAAAACAAGACTCATGGATGGAAATTCTCTAATAAATTTCACAGCCCCTCTGACGCCGAAACCGTCATGCTGTTTATTAGTTATGTCGGGGTAGGCATTCGAAACATCACTTAAATGACTTTCTTGACGGCCATGGAGGAAGATATCGTACTCAATACTTGGGGAGACAATCCAATTTTCAGTAATGCGCGCGGCCATTTCCAAGCCTACCGGAATATAGAAATAATTGGCTTCTCTTTCATACCCTGACGCGCCAGTAGAAGAAACCAATCCGCTGGTATCATCATTCAAATAGCGATAACCAAAACCAACCAGCGGAGTTATCCGCACATTTTTCCCCATAAGAAGATCTTTTCCCGCAAGTACACGGGCCTCATAAGTCCAGTCTGTAATTCCATCGATGGTTCCAGAACTGTTGGACTTATAGTCAACTTCTCCATAATTAAATCTTCCTTCAAGTTTATAAACATCGAGAACGTCTTCTAACGCGCTGTGGCCACGGGCCGGACGGTAGGTATAATTTGCGTAGACTCCAAATAAATCTCCCTTATCAACTAAATCAAAAACATCTTCTTCGTAACGAAAATGATTGTACTCAAAACCAGCTTCAACAGTATTAATGTCCTGGACGCCTCTTTCAAATGTGTTAGCCGACATCATGGGTGAAGATCTGTTCGTATCGACTGTCATGTCAGAACTCGCACGGTTCTCTTCATAATTTTTGACCTGTGCCAGTTGATATGATTCTTTAGCGGGAACAACGTCATTATTCATGCCCTGTTCTTTAACCACATCATCAACTGTCTTTTGGGCTTCGGGATCTTGCCTATTCTTTTCAATCACGTCATCGAGATTCTTTTCGGGAATATCACCTTCTGGGATCACCGACTCATTGAGCATCTCATTGGCCATTTGCTGATGGCGTTGAATCATATCATCCAACGAGGAATTCTTCTCCAAATCATCGCCAAACTGGCCATCATTTTTTTCTTTTGTTACACAAACATCATCCCAATCGATGTCTTTACGGGAAGATTTTTGGGAAAAACACTTGAGCTTTTTCTCCATAATATAGTCTCGGGAAGGGGCACTGGAGGCCTGTACGCTGCTAACATTTAGAAAGACGCCAATCAATGCGACACATAGGACGTTGACCGTGGAATTTGTGTTTGACATGAATTGTCTCCAATTTGATTTGATTATCAATATATTGCCTGAATTAACAAAAATTTCAATCGGTTTTTTAATCATTTACAAACAGATTTAGGTCTGTGAGGATGCTAAAGTTTACCATTTAAGCTGAAATTAGCAAGACCTGAACATTTTTCCCCACCCGTGAATAGACCTTAAGAATTACCCAAAAACGTATTGAATAAAACCCACTCGGAACTATAATAGCGATCAACTTTAACCAACTCGCTTAATTCATGCTTTTCAATTCCCTTCAATTTCTTGTTTTCTTTCCATGCGTGACGTTTCTTTACTTTGCTTCTCCTGTCCGGTGGCAGTGGGTTGTCCTTCTAATTGCCAGCTGCATTTTTTATATGAGCTTTATACCCTTCTTTCTAGCGTTGCTTTGGAGCGTTATCATTATCAACTACTGGGGCGCGCGAAAAATGGACACGCTAACAGGGAAACACCGGACTATTATTTTTACAACAACGATAAGCTTCAATCTTATCATTCTACTTATATTTAAGTATTTCGACTTTTTTAACATGGGGATGGATGGAATCGCTAGAATTTTCCATACGAACAATCCTGCGACCGGTTGGCGCATCATTCTTCCGATTGGAATTTCTTTTTATACGTTTCAGATTTTGAGTTACTTGATCGAAGTTTACCGAGGCAATCAGCAACCCGAACGTCATTTTGGTATTTTCTCTACGTATATTATGTTTTTCCCTCAACTGTTATCAGGTCCTATTTCCCGGCCACAACAGTTGATCCATCAATTTAAAGAAAAGCATTCCTTCGAATACTCCCGAGTCACAAATGGACTGAAGTTAGCCGTATGGGGAATGTTTAAAAAACTTGTTATTGCTGAGCGCCTGGCTGTCTACGTCAATGAAGTATATAACCGTCCCTTGGACTATGCGGGCATTAGTTTTATAATCGCCACGATTTTTTTTGCCTTCCAGCTGTATTGTGATTTCTCGGGTTATGTAGATATCGCTATTGGTACAGCGCAGATCCTTGGATTCGAACTCCCTCAAAACTTCCGTCAGCCCTTCTTTGCAAGATCCATCGCCGATTTCTGGAACAGATGGCATCTGACGCTGTCAAGCTGGCTGAGAGACTATGCCTATACGCCAATGTCTATCTTGCTGCGGGACTGGGGAATTTGGGGCGGTGTGATTTCGCTTATTATCACATTCTTTATATGCGGCTTCTGGCACGGGGCAACATGGAATTTCTTTATCCTGGGCCTGCTGTATGGGCTTGCCTTGTCTTTTGATTTACTCACACGAAGGACCTGGAAAAAAATATGGAAAAAATTTCCCAAATCGGTTGAAATGGGATTTAGCATTTTTTCGTC
>JAEUSC010000071.1 GCA_016789035.1 Candidatus Omnitrophota bacterium | reverse complement strand
AGCCCATCGCGATGGTATCAATACCGAGGTTGTGTTTATTGAAAAAATGCATGGTCGTACCCGACAATCCGTTCATCAGACCCTTGATCACGGGTACGTGCAGGGCCGTTGCGATGCGCAGACTCTCAGGGTGATCGCTGACGATGGAAAAAATCCCGCCCGAAGCAGAAGTCGTATGCAGGTCGATAATGACGAGTTTGGTGGGGCGGTACTGCCGCAGGAGTGAAATGATGATCAGGTAGAGTTCCTTGAGCTCCATATCTTCCTCGTCGAGGAAGCTTTCCGGGAATTGCAACACCCGGTTGATATTATCCGTCGTAAACTGGCGGTTCAAATCCTTGACCATCTGCCGGGAACCATTCCGTAAAGCCCGCAGGTTGCCCCGCAAGCCTATAAAGGTGCCTTTAAATTGAAAATCAGGGTTCCTCCGGGGTTCTTCCTCCAACATCCGGAACAAAGTCTCCAAAGCATGTACCCCCGCCAGTTCGTTGCCGTGCAGACCGCCGATCGCGATCATTAATGGACCTTTCTTAGTGCCGGTATAAGTGCCGATAGTTCTCAAATCGTAGTTGTTTACCATTTAAGAACATATAAGTTATTTTTGAACCATATAAGGCATATGAGGACATATAAGGAAGGTATATAAGCTATTATTTATTGTAAACGCCTCAATTAACACCGTTCCTTAAGCAGACCTAATAACATAAGTAATCCAATTCAATAACACCCTTTATGTCCTCCTTATATGCCCTCATATGCCTTATATGGTTCAATTAACCTTTATGTCCTCATAACTCATAACTCATAACTTGTGTGTGCCTAAAATAGGTTGACAAAAAAAGTCAACCAAAATGGCAAAAAAAGTAGACAAAAAGTTTCAATTAGAGACGAAATACAATCGCACTTTTAGCGAAGCCTTTCGTAGATCGAAAGTGAAAGAGATCTCCAATGGTCAAATACGAGTAAGAGACGTTTGCCGACTTTATGACATTAGTCGAGCATCTGTATATAAATGGATACATTTGTATTCGGATGTTGAAAAAGGTGTCAAAACAGTGGTACAAATGGAAAGCGAATCACATAAGACCAAGTTATTACAAGAACGTATTGCCGAATTAGAGCGCATTGTTGGCAGGAAACAAATGGAAATAGACTATTTAAATGTATGCCTTGAAGTGGCATCAGAAGAAGTAGGCTATGACATAAAAAAAAAGCACGAACAGCCACGCTCGAACGTTTCCGACAACAAGCAGCAAAAGGATATCCAATGAAGTTATTATATTTGCTGACAGGCATTACGCGACAAGGTCATCTTCAGTCGGTTAAACGGCTGGAAGAAGAACTGGCAAAAGAGCCATTTTTGATTGGCCTGATAGTTGAAATCAGAGAGATGCATCCTGGTATGGGCCTTCGAACGATATATGAACAGTTTTCTCCTGAAGGGATAGGTCGGGACTCATTTATCGCCTTGGGACTTCGGAATGGATTTCGATTACGAGCAGTACAGAATCCACAAATAACGACACGAATCATCAAAAATCGCCGATATCCGAATCTTTTAGAAGGAAAGCGGTTTACAGGTGTCAACCAGTTGTGGACGAGTGATATTTTTTATTTTTCTCTACAAGGTCGCCATTATTATGGCGTACTGATCATGGATGTATATTCGAGACGAATAGTGGGTTGGTCTATGGCTAAAGACATGAGAGCTGAGAACAATGTACGCGCTCTGATGGTGGCATTAACACTCAGAGGCAACTGCCACTATGGTAATAAACTTATCCATCACTCTGATCGTGGAAGTCAATATGTAAGTAATGAATATACTGATTTGCTTACTTCCAATGGTATTCTTATTAGTATGTGCAAGGAAGTGCTTGAAAATGCACATATCGAGCGTGCTAATGGAACCATTAAAAATGATTATCTTTATCGTTGGAATATCCAGTCTGAAATGCAACTGCATAAGCGAATGGAGATGGCTGTAAATAATTACAATAACCGTCGACATCGATCATTGGGGATGACCCCGATTCAATTTGAAACTTATGTCAATGAACTTTCAGATGAAAAAAAACCTGAATTGGAAATATTCATCTATAAACAAGATGTTGAAAATCCGCTACAATTGCAACTGAATTTTGAACAATAAAATGATTAATAATTTACTCAAATCTGTCAACCTATTTTAGGCACACACAATTCGTAATTGAAAATTCGTAATTGATTACTCGACTACCTTCACCGTCATTTTCACATCCACCAGCGGACGGTCAGCGGCACCTTTTTGGACAGCAGCGATCTTGTCAATAACTTCCCAACCTTCCACCAATTCACCGAAAACGGTATATTGACCATCTAAAAAAGGAACACCGCCGTTCAGTTTATACACTTCCTTTTGTTCGGGAGTGAAGACAAAACCACGGCTTTCCAGGGCAGAGAGGTCTATATCAGTTTGTGACTTACCCTGCACGATGAAAAATTGAGAACCGGAAGAGCGGCGTTGCGGATTCATTTGATCCCCGGTGCGTGCTGCGGACAAGGCACCCCTTTTGTGATAAAATTGGGGCAGGATTTCAGCAGGAACCGTATAACCCGGGCCACCCATACCCAATTGAGCTTCAGGTGTAGCACCTTTAGAAGTAGGATCGCCTCCCTGGATCATGAAATCAGAGATGACCCGGTGGAAAAGCGTACCGTCATAAGCACCTTCGCGGGCTAATTTCAGAAAATTATCCCGATGCTGCGGGGTTTCATTATACAGTTTGATTTTCATGGTACCGTAGTCGGTCGTTATCTGAACCATCGGTTCTTTATTTTTTTGAGAAAAAGCGGGTGTCAGCATACCGGTCATCAAAACCGGAAAAATCAGGTGAAGAAAAATTTTTTTCATTGACAGGAAATTGATTTTTGTTAAAATGAATCCAAAAATAACGCAAAAGTAAAGGAAATATTAGTTCAGTAGGGAAGAAAAGGTAATAATTGCTTTTTGAGTAATGATGAAATAAAAAAGTAGATCAATATTGAACTGACTGTCAGTTATTTACGGTTAGGACAACATTTTTTTAAAAAAAAGTGCAAAAGATATTTGACAATTTGATCGAAAGTGTTTTATCTTTGCACCGCTCTCAGAAATATGAGTATCCAGCAGTCGCGGAAGTAGCTCAGTTGGTAGAGCACGACCTTGCCAAGGTCGGGGTCGC
>JAEUSC010000065.1 GCA_016789035.1 Candidatus Omnitrophota bacterium | reverse complement strand
GTAAAACCTGTCCCAGCCATCCGGAGTAAACTCAAAAAGAGCGGAGGAATCATGCTCATCCGTGTGCAGTTCGTACAAAGGTCGAAAACCGCCCATCTCCATTAAAACATTTCCGAGCATTTTCAAACCGCTCGATGGGCCTGCTTTGAGCAAGATCCGCCGGGGAATTCCGTTGACATTCGCTTTCTGGGCCCCCATAGGAATCAACCGCAATAAGCAAAGTGACAAATCCTTACTGAACTTGTCGTTGGAATATTGATAAAACTCCGGACGGTTGTGGTCCATAGATTTGAGGACACGGTCAAAGTTTTGATAAAACAACTGGACCACATCGTCGGTAAATCTTAAAGAGTTCAATTTTTCCTGAGAGCGGACAATGAGCGTTGCTAAAACCAACCGGTGAAAAAACGACACTGCTACGACGCCTGCCTTGCTGACAATTTTGCCACATGCGCTCTCAATGGAAGGAGATATATAATTGTAAGAGACAATGTGTGGTAAATTATCCAGACATTGAAGATACTGATCTAGGGGGTTATCGCGCAGGACGTCAGGGTGACTCTGCTGCATTTCATTCGTAAGTCTCAAAACCTTACGCTGAGCATCACCAATAACCTGCTGTCGGCTTATGACATTCATATCAATCCATCCACATTAAGCTTCATTCAAATAAAAAACGATCATCAATACTTATCACGCACTGGTCAACGCACTGCTGAATTCTTATGTCAAAGCCATCTTCTCTATAATTAGAGCAACAAATATGCTATCACAGCGTTCACATCAAAGGTTCTCATTCAACTGATATACCGCCTGAACGAGGGGGTTATTCTAACACTTCGTGGCTAACCCGCCAAATTATTTTTTAGACCCCCCCGCTCCTATGGACGACCGTTGGAAAGGCTCAACACTTCTTTAAAACAACACGCTTTACCAGGGCCAGAACGTCCGAATGTCTGCAATTGGCCGTCCCGTGTCTGCGGACCGATGCGGTCGCAGCCGCCATCGCCCAACGGGCCGCATCTTGAAGGCTTTCTTTTCTATCCAAAGCAAAAAGAAAACCTCCCAGAAACGCATCTCCCGCGCCTACCGGACTTTTGACCTCCACGGGCGGCAGTGTCAAATGCCACGATTCACTTGGCGTGACAACAAGCGCGCCTTTACTGGCTAAGGTAACGACCACAATGTCAACCTTCCGAGTTAACTCCCGAGCGGCTTTCAACATCTGATTGCGTGTCATTAACTTTTTCCCCATCAGCCGCTGCAACTCATGTTCATTCGGTTTGATTAAAAACGGTTTAGCGAGCACACCATGTTGAAAGGGTTCAGCATCGGCATCAAGCACGCATTTCTCACCGCGCTTATGAAAGCTTTGGATCAGCTGAGCATAAATGGCAGGTGTAATACCCTGAGGGAGACTTCCGGCCAAGACCCAATAGGACGGCCGGGGTTTGACTTGCTCGATCATATGGAAGAAGGGCTTGATATCAGCCGCTTTAAGCCGCGGCGACTGCCCCTGGATTTGTATGTGCGAACCATCGTGAGCTGTGATCTTAATATTTGTCCGCGTGTTTCCCTGAATCCGATACAACCGATGGTGAATACTTTGTTGATGCAGCATTTCTTCTAACAATTTTCCGCAAGAACCGCCCGCCATCGTAAATGCGCGGCTTTTTCCACCCAATTGCTGGATGACTCGCGTGACGTTCAGCCCTTTGCCGCCGGGATCAAGACAGGACTGTTGGGCATACACAACATCATCCTTGATGATTTTCTTTACAATGAAATGTTGATCAAGTGATGGATTAAGAGTCAGTGTGTAAATCATGCCTTGCATTGTAAGGGTTACACGTGGATGTGCAATGCAAATTGGCGCAAAAAAATTACGAAGGAAACATCTTTTGAAACACTTTAAAAGCTGTTTCGATACAGCAAAAATTTTAGGGGTCAGTTGACTATTTCGTTAGTCTTCAAGAGTGTCGGATTGAGCTTAGCTCCGAGAACCGCCGCCCTTCTGGCATCTTGGCGAAAGCGGACATGATCCTTCATATGAAAATAACATACGGAGCGATCGGCATATGCCTTAGCGTAATTGGGATCCATGGCAATCGCCTGGTTGTATTGAATAATGGCCTTCGTATAATCCTTTCGACTCAGGTAAATAGAAGCCAGATTAAAATGGATTCTGGAGGACCCCTCACATGTTTTCTTGTCCACGCGATACAACTCCATGCGGCCATTTTCAAATAGCCTTTCACAAGGATCTAGCGATATAGCCTTACTAAAATCCTCCAAAGCCAGATCATACTTTTTCTGAGAATCATAAATAACTCCCCGAGTATTGTAAGCCACGATATAATCCGGATCACGAACAATAGCCTTTTCCAAATGGACTAACGCATCAGTGTCTCGCCCCAATCTAAAATAAATTTGTGCCAGATTGATATAATCCTCGGGGTTATTAGGATATCTTTCTAGCGTTCTCTGATATGCGGCAATCGCTTCAAGATATTTGCCTGAAAGCATTAATGCCTTACCGGAAACAGCATACTGTTTTTCCTTTAATACAGAATCCTCTGCCCTGGCGGCCTTATCCCAAAGTTCAACAATCGGAGATAACGCTAAAAACAGATGAACCGAAATCCCCACAAAAATGAGCTGTACGTGGTGCGGTGATAACATTGCTCGTCTTTTGATGATTTCTTTCAAAGGAAATTCAAAATATCGATAAGTGATATATGAGAAAAAGAGGACTATCGCAAAGTACGCGATGAGAGACAGCGGATGATGCAGCGGCAAAATAATTTTCCAATGATAACAAATGATGGCTGCCATAAGCTGCAGGGGAATGTGTATCAAATAACTGGCATAAGTCATATTTCCAAGAGTTTCGATAATTTTTCGCACGTATGCCGGAACATCAAAGTTCTGCGCCGCGCAAAACAACAAAAAAGGAAGCCATAAACACCAAAAAAGATACATTGTATCCGATGTTAACGAATCTTTTTTGAGCCAGAAAAAAAACGGAATAAGGACCACACCTAACAACATACTCCAGAAAAATACGGTATGCGCAAGATGCCTCTTTAAAATGGCAGCTATCCCTCCTATATAAAAGAAAAGCAGGCATTCAAAAAGAACCATAAAGATGACTCCCGGCATAGCCCATCTAACGAATAGGAATAGAGCAACCACAAAAAAATTAAAAAGAACGGATCGCGTCGCATATCGCGTCACGGCAAAAAACAACAGATACACACTTACCTCGAGACAAACGGACCAAATTGGCCAATTGAAGCTATCCCCGTTGGACACTCTATTGCTGGCCATAAATAGGTGTGACACAAAGTAGGGCACCGTATAGCGAACGTCATTAAGATAATGAAAACCTGTCATTTTAAAATAAATGGATTGTCCAACAGCAACAATGATGAGCGTTAAGAAATGGAGTGGGTATAACCGAGCAAAACGAGAGATAAAGAAGTCTTTAAAACAGACACCGTTATTGGCGATCAATGATTGATACTTCCAAAAGAAAATAAATCCACTGATACACCAGAAGATACGCACTGGCCAATTTGAAAGGTAATATACAAAGAGAAGCGGTTTATAAAAAGGATAGATTGATGCTGCGCTGGAATTGAGGCTCCCTATATCACACAAAAAATGATAGTGCGCAAAGACAACAATGCATGCGGTCAAAAAACGCAAGACCTCAAGGCCTAATAGTTTATTTTGCTCAACCATTTTTTCGGCCACTCACTGCGCATTGATCAAAAACAATAGAATAGGACAGAAGAAAGCACAATCACTCACTACGTTATGTGGGAATGACCTAGGGAGTACGATTAATTTAAAAAAATTAACACCGATAAAAAATGATCCGAAGAGATTTTTCTATAAACGGGGCCGCTTTCCGGGAACAATTTACACAAATGCCTGTTCATTGGAGACCGGGCTAAAACCGGAACAGTCATGACTTAATTATTGAGCCGCATTTGAATTCACACCAAGCAAACGAGTAAGGGCCGATTCTAAAGGAGCCAGGTCTTTTTCTTTACGATCCAGCACAACATCTGCTCCACACTTCAAAAAGTTATCGCGATCTTCCATTTCACAAAACAATCCGACCTGAACAATAATCTTCACCGCGGGACATTTGGACCGTACTGTCTCGCAGACCTTAAAAGAACTCATATCCGGAAGGATCCCGCTCAAAATAACCAGATCAAATTCCTCTTTATCCAAACGCTCCAAACCTTCTTTTCCCGTCGCAGAAAGCTCAACATCAGTAATAGTCATCCCCTTTAAAAAGCCTTCTGTCTTCTTGATATAAACCGGATGTCCATCAATGACAAGAATCCTGTGATCCATACCCCCCCTTTATTTCTTTTGGGTTTTTTGCTGAACATAACTTCGATATTTGGAAGGAGTCATTTTTATCATGCGCTTGAATATCCTCATAAAAGATTCGGGGTTCTGATAGCCCAGATCAAGAGCAATCTCACTTACATTTAACTTTGTTGTTCGTAAAAGTTCCTTTGCGCGATCCATTCTAATCTGAAGCTTATAATTTCTGAAATTCATAGAATGCTCTCGGCTAAAAATCCGGCTTATATATTTAGGACTCAAACATAATTCGCTGGCGACATAATCAAGCTTTGCCTCCGAATAATTACGTTGGACAAAATGTTTTATACGCTCCACTTGATTCCCTTTGTCCTGCCGAAGGTTTTGATCGTGCAGTTTTACCTTTAAAATTTGCCGGATCTTATCTTTGACATCCGGGATTTGAAACGGTTTTTCAATAAAATCATCCGCATGATTTCTCAATGCCTCAATCGCGATATCTTTTGACGCAAAGGCTGTCATCAAAACCACACCAAAATCTTTCTTCAGTTTTCTTATTTCAGCCAAAACACTCAATCCGTTCATCTTTGGCATCATCACGTCAAGAAAAACCATGTTGGATTCATTAGGCCTAGCCAAATATTCCAGAGCCTTTCTTCCATCGTCAAAACTGATGATTTCATATTCTGGAAAAGCAATCCTAAAACTCTTCGCGATTCTTTCATCATCATCGATCACGACTATCTTTTCTGAAATCATACCACCCTCACCCTGTTTATACGGAAGTCTCTTTTTCCCATTTTTCAGCAACCTTCGTTAGTGTTACAGGCATGCGAACAATAAAAAATTTTTTTCCCT
>JAEUSC010000045.1 GCA_016789035.1 Candidatus Omnitrophota bacterium | reverse complement strand
GACCCGTTTGTTGTTCTCTGGCTTTGACCTTGCCAAACTCACCTCATAAGAATTGGTTTTCTTAATGAAGATGGCAAAACAGGCCGCAACCCGCGCGGCCACGATTTCCGCTTCCATATAATCCGCCCGATCTTTAAACATATTCATGACCGGCGAAAAGAAAGGTTCCCCGCGCGTTTGACCAGAACGCTTCACGTGATATAAGTGGAAGATATTCGGATCGCCTAAGTCATTCAGCGCAGGGTACTTAATAAAGTTCTCACTCGAATTGCTAAAACGTCTGCTGTAAAGAAAATCACCGGGATGATTCTTTCTCACGAAATACGAAACTGGTTCGCCATATTCACCTACCTCAACGCCCGAGCGGATGTTCTTGTTAGAAATTAAATCACTTGGCGTATCTAACCGGTCAGATTCAAGGGTCTGTAAAACTAACGAATACGGCCGACGCTTCTGTGAATTAAACACGCGCAGTGGAACGATAATTGACTCGCCGTTAATAAACCGCTGACGCTCTGATAGTTCTTCTAATCCATAAAAACTCAACCTGTTGCCTGCATCTGCAAAAGGCACCCATCGTTCCCACACCTTTTCGATTTGCTGTTGCAGTTTGTCGGCAATTTCCTCATTAATACCAAGAGTGTCCTTATCGATACGGCTTTGCATGCGAATTCCCGAGCCGACAATATTGGTGATAACGGTATCGATGGCACCCGAAGCTATACCGTCATTTCGTATCAAATCACGACTACGTTCCCGTAATTTGGAAAGATCAGGATGCAAATCGGAATCCGCAGATCCACCACCCGGAATCCATGATCCGCGTAACCGACCAATATCTGCGCCGCGGTATGACCCTAAAAGCGACCTTGTTAAGAGACGAAAATACTTACGCTTTGCCGCCGTCTCTGGTGAGAAGACACCGATAAAATCATCCACCTTGTCAGCAAAAGTCTTTTTGTTAGTCCGGATCAACGAATTTTGCATAGTTTCTTCCGCCGCCATTTTGCGCGGCTATTTGTTTGCCTAAATCAGCACGTAAATTTCTTAATTCTGAAAGGGTCATATACTGCAAATTACGCCCACCGATTGAATACGACTGCACTGCGCCACCCCGTAATCTCGTTCCAATCGCCTTATCAATCAGCTCAATCAATTCATTGGTTGTAGGAGTTGTTTCCTCACCGCCAATGGGCTGCGAAATTCCCGTACTGCTGATAGCCTGAAAATTCGCCGAATATACAACATCGAGTGTTTCGTCATTGACCTCAACGATATAAGTGTCGAGCACATTCGGTGTAAACGTAACTTTCCAACTGATTCCAGCAACGTAAAGGGCATTCCCCTGCACAAATAAAGAACTGTTACTCGCCTTATAAACTTTATACGTCACAGTATCGGCACTCTTTGATTCAGGAATATTGAGAACTGCTGTAAACGATTGATTAGCAATGATGTAATCCATGCCTTACCTTTGCTGACGGATGGTTCTTTCGATGCCGGTATAATCCGCGCCTTCTTTATCTCCGTCGGTTGCATCATTAATATTCGACAGAACTTTGCCTGCTTGGCTACCTGTATATGAACCGGGAAGTGTTATGCTCCACGGATCTCCGGCATTTCCAGCCGCATTTAATTTGTTGCCAGTTGTGCCAGAGGTTAAATGTCCAGAAATGGCTTCATCCCAAATCTTGTCGACAATCGAATCTTCTTGAACCGATGTTAATGCGTATCCGGTTTTGTCGTTATTGACGGAGACCGTGACCCCGGATGTAACGCTATTCACGCTTCCTGTCACATTCCCCTGAACAGACGCCATACCCTGCCCAAAAGTGCCCGATGTCGTGTGTCCGCTTCTTACCTCGTCCCAAACCTTATCGACCACCGTATCTTCCTGAGCGGCCGTTAGTGAATATCCGCTTTTGTCATTGTTTGTTGTGATTGTTCCGCCGGTAATAGTTCTCGTTGTGTTATCCCAAGGATTGTCGTCAAGATCAGAAATCGCTTCGTCGAGAAACTTTCCAAATGTTCCAGCGGTAGTGTGGCCGCTTTGCGCTTCGTCCCATATGGAATCCACGGCTCCAGCTGATAAATCGACTCCGAAACTGAAAGCCGTTAAGGTCCGTGTCCCGTTATCCCAAGGATTGTCATCAATGCCCGAAATCGTCTCATCCAAATATTTTCCAAAGGTACCGGCTGTCGCATGACCGCTTTGGGCTTCGTCCCAAATGTCATCGACTCCTGCGGCGCTTAACTGATATCCAGTTTTGTCATCATTAATAAATGTCCGACTGTCGACCTTATTGGCCGTAGTGAATGTCAGTTGGTCGGTTTTAGTCTTAATCGCCGCGACTTCCGTATCTACGAAGTCATCGATTGTGTCGACACTGGTTTGAGATGCCCGGCTGGAGACGGTCGCATTTAAATTGTCTCCTATGATCTTGCCTGCTGTCCCTGCTCCGTAAGATCCTGGCAGGGCCGTTGCCCACGGATCGCTGGCGGTCGTGGCCACCTGTAAACTGCTGTTAACTGACGGACTCGCTGTTGCCAAAACAGCATAGGCCGAGGTGCTGTCCGGATTTGTTGTCCAGTTCCATGCCACGGTCGCGACCTTCGTCGATCCGTCATAAGCGGTGATTGTCCTCGATTGTCCTGCGCCTGTTCCGCCGTAGATCTTGACGATTTGACCTTTGTAGAGATCCGTCGTTGCGGATGCGCCAGCGGCCAGAGTAATAGTTCCTGCCGCGCCTGCCTGGGCTGTTCCGTTGTGTAAGACACCTGACTCCAGAGCAGTTAAGGAATAGCCCGTCTTATCATTGTTTGTTCCCACCGTAACGGCTCCTGCGCTCAAGGTGATTGAAGCGCTTGCCAATCGGCTGCTGACAGCGGCGTCCAAGTTGGGCGCCTCACTTGACCCTATTGCGCTTGCTGCAATTTCGGAGGCTCCAATTGCATCGGTTGCCAACTCGCTGGATCCGATGGCATCAGCTGCAATCTCGGCCGCGGTGATGGCGTCCGTGGCTATTTCGCTTGCGCCAATCGCATCCGCGGCCAGCTCATCAGCTCCTATCGCATCTGTACCAATCTCTGCGGCGTCAAGCGTTCCATTTATTGCGCTAAAATCTGGTGCTACCTGACCACCCGAGGCAGTTAAAACCTCACGACCAGATGTAGTTGTTGCGAGATTTAGTGGATCTCCAACAAGAGTGCGGATTAAAATTATTTGTGTTTTAGCTCCGGATGTCGTGGTTTTTACCTGAACGACCACGTAATCTTGGTTGATTTCTGTAGCTGTAAGATTCAGATAGTAAACTCCGGACGTCCCGATTTCTGTTGCCTCGTTTGTGCAGTCTGCGAATCCGGTTGGATTGGATCCATCTGCAAATTCATCGATCTCGCTGTCCAAACCTGCGGCTCCCGTAACCGTATCACCATCCGCGTCAACTATCGGGAAAACGATCCGGGTCGCAACGTTCTTTTGCCTTACGATTTCAAGAGCCTGTGCCGGTCCACAAAAAGCAATCAACAAAAATAAAAATATGGCTAAAATCTTTTTCATCGTCCGACTCCTCTGCCAATTCCTCTGCCAATCCCGCGACCGGAATAAACATCGCTTGTCCCTTGTAACCCATCAAGACCACTATCTTTAATTTCGTTAATATCCGTTGAGGTCATCATTCCGCTATAGAAAAATGCTTCATCAAATTTTCCATCCCACTCATCAACGTCGAATATATTGGCCATCAATAGACTGGAACCAGAATCATCATTTGCTCCGCTACAACACGGCGTCGGATTATTTGTTGACTTAGCAACTCCATCCTTATAAATGGTTGGGTCATTCGACGAAGAAGACCTGTCGTATTTAACTGCCCAATGTGTCCATGCTGCGTAGGTAACGTCTGCATTGGTGGTATCCCAACTCGTTTGACCGCCATTCCATCGATGGAAATAACGCATCTTGTCAGTCGGTTCAATGCAAAATCCCCATTCGGTTTTTTGAAAAATGACTCCTGCATTGCATCTTGCAGAACTGTTATCCCCATCAGTGTCAATATATGTCCAGGCTCCTATTGTTTTTTGTGTAACGTTATCAAAGGCGGTAGGACTGCCGAAATCAAGATACTCATTATTATTTTGGTTATAATCGATAGCCGTACCGAACTTTCCCGAAACATTAAGACTCCCGGCATTGTTAGTGCCATCATTGTTATTGCTTGTGCAGTCCTGAATGGTTCCTGATGTTTCATCGATCTTCCAAGCGCCCTTCATATTTGCCGAGGCGCACCAATCCGTAGCGGCAATTGCCGGCCCGGCGATCAGCAGAAAATTAAGGAGTAACGTTACTGACAGAATTCTTAGAATCATCAGTGACCTTTATTGTTATGCCCTTCCATTGAACATTCGATTCTGCGACCTCTCCGGTTTTTAATTCTTCCGTCTGCAGGTCAACTATGGTTTGATCCGTCAAAGCCTTGTTCCTTTTTAAGATTTCGCTATGAATAAAATTCTCATTTTCTGGTATCCGCTGAATTAAGACCTGACAGTACTCATCGATATCATTGGAAATTTTTGTTTTGATTGATGTTTCGTTACCTGATTCTTCGTCGTATCGTGTCGTCCCTTCTTTGATCACGTTATTTGCCGCATCCGTAACCGCTCCAATCTTCTGCGCGAATTCAACGGCACTAGCCGAGTCCTTCATAGGCACCGTATATTGCGTTCGAACCATAATTGCGCCAGTTTGCGGGTCCTGTTCAACAGCAAGAATTTTCCAAGAACATTGCGCAAAGGCTTGAGTGCAGATTAAAAGTAAAAATATTAAACTCATGAAGATTAAAATTGCGTGTCGCATTTCCCCTCCCGTTTAGAAATAAAAAAGCGGCAAAATCAAGTGAATCAGGCACCTGATTTGCCGCTTTTACAATTCCAGAGCGTCCCCCGAAATTGGTTACAACGCTAACTTATCACCAGCAATAAACTCGAGTCAATTAACTGGTTCAGTAATACTGAAAATTCTTTTACTCATCTTTCTCGATTACTTTAAATTTCAACTCACAATCAACACATTTGTAATACAAAATTGGCTTATCTGCTCCGTAACATCTCACACTTCTTGAACGACAGCCCGGACATTTCAGAGGCACGTGAACCATGACATTGCTTTTACTCTTAACATTTTCTTCCCTACCCTTAACAGGTTTTACATAGCCATCCAGCCATCCCTTTTTATTGATCCATTCAGCCATTTCTTTTAACCCAATTGTTTTGCTTATGGATCCATGGTCCGGATTTAGACTCCTGCGGTGTTTGTGTATTTGGTTCTGCCTGCGCTTGCATTGAAAAAACTCGTAACATTTCGGCGGCGGCTGTTGAATAAACTTCAGTATCAAAAAAGTGCGTTGCCGCATGTGCAGTGACAGGACGCCATTCTTCAATAGCCTTGCCCTTCTTGCGGTCACGAATAATAATTTTATGTTCAGCGCAGAATTGTTTTAGATACTCCTCATGGATCCCCTTGTACAAATGCCACCCTCCCGGGTTATCCATCTTTGTGTTCTGAACAAATCGGGTAATCTTGTCCTTAAAATAGGATGTGTCTATGTGCCATAACGACAATCCCCCGGGAATCATATGACCGGTTTCTGGAAATTTATCGATATTGCTCACCTTAAAAGGTACACCACTCAAATGCTGCTGCCCCTTAATTGGCCGAGCTACATCACGCCATTGACGGCAAATTTCATAAACTTCTGATGTTCTATGCCCGCTATCAATGCAGGTAAGCCTTACCGGAAATAAATCTCCGCTATCGGATTGGCTAGGATACGAAGTCTTAAACATAACTCGTATGACATCACTCCACTCCTCAACCCTTGTCGCCAAAATGAGCCATGACTCCTGTCCATATCCCCAACCCCGAATGCTTAAACAAAAGTGATCCTTTTGCACGTCAACGCCGCCAGTTAAAACAACTACTCCCTCCGGTACAACTTCTTTGGGATACGACAACGCCAGTTCTGCCACTTCATCGGGCTTTGTTTTACTGCTTTTTTCTTCCCATATCTCCGCCAGCCACGAATTAACGAAGTTCATTAAAAGTTCAACGTAATCTTTAGACTTTAGAAACTCTGCGGCAATATCACTCCATGTAAGCCATGGCGAATATAGAGAATTTATCCAAAATCCTCGATGTTTACTTTTAATCGCATCACCGACAATTTCTCCTTTTTCATTTATACTGCAGCCTTTGGCAACCCACTTGCCTTGCGCGAGCATCTGGTGTTTCTGATAATCTTCAATGCGCTCTTTGCAATGCTCACATTCATACCAAGCGAGCCGTTCATTACGAATTTTCTCGGTCGATCTTTCTTCTTTTGGCCATTTAATTTGACCAAACAAAAGTATTTGATAACCGCCACAATGAGGACATGGCGCGAAAAACTTACGTTGATCCGATTTCTCTAACTCTCTAAAAATGTACCCATCGCGCGTGGTGGGAGTTGAAACCTTAATGGTCTTCTTGTTCCAGAATGTTTTCTGACGTTCCGTGGCAAGTTTTATTGGATCCGCTTCTCTGCCAGAAAACCTAGGATATTTATCGATCTCATCTAAAAACAAATACCGAATCGGACGCGAGGCAAGATCAGCTGGGCTATTGGATCCTGCAAAGAAAAGAATCATTCGGTCAAAATGATATTCCAGCTTCGTAATATCATCGCCTTTGAGCGACATATGCTCACGCAAAGCTGGTGATCCCTGAATCATTGGAAGCACACGATTATAAGAAACGCCCTTTGCGTCATTTTCGCGCGGTAAGACAACAAGCGTGGGGCCCGGATCCTGATCAATGATGTATCCGAGCATATTAAACATACCCTCTGTCTTGCCGACTTGGGATGCCGCCATGACCGTTATTTCTTCAACAAACGGATCAGTAAAAGCATCCATAATGCCCTGAAGATAAGGTGTGCGTGACGTTTTCCATCTACCGGGCTCGGCTGACGTAACCGAATTTAAATAACGATATTGATCTGCCCATTGGCTAACCGTTATCCGTTCAGGCCGCTTCCACGCTTGACGTTCCGCCTCTGTCCAGATTGTCTTGTCCTGGCTTATCATTTATGACTCCCGAAAACTCATCGATAATTTCTGCGATTGCTTCATAAAGAATCGTTTCAACTTCCCTCGGTTCACGCATTGAAAGGGTCGGAGCAATTCTTGTAGGTAGAGATAGAAAGGTTCGCTTAACCGCAATTATTCGATCAATGCGACCTTTCTCAACTTCCTCTTTTGAAATCAACTCTCCTGTCGCTTTTTTTAAATCCAATTCCAGTAAAATCGCGTTTAACCGCCCAATTTTCTAATCCCAATATTATTTGCTTTCTTGGAAAAAGGTTTTTTGGTTTTGGTTAAGCGAAGCCAGGCCTGGGGT
>JAEUSC010000033.1 GCA_016789035.1 Candidatus Omnitrophota bacterium | reverse complement strand
AAGAAGTGTGATCTAAAAAATGCATGGCAAATTCCTATCGTCGAATCCTAATCATTAAGACTGGTTATTCTGAGTTTCTTGACCGAGGCATATCCACAACCGTCAGCCTGGGTGATGTTTTGATTTGCACCTCGCTGCTCCATCTTTATAAAGGGGATCACGTCACGTGGGTGACCAGCAGCCAGGCCAAGGGGTTGCTCAAAAGCAATCCATTAATTCAAAAACTCATTATTTTTGGTTCTGCCGCATTGGAGGAACTGTCGGAACAAACGTTTGATGTTTTAATAAATTTGGAAAAGGACATTGGCATTTCGGCGTCATTAAGCCGCATCCGAGCCAAGAAATGTTATGGGTTTTATTTTAGCGATAAGACCCACAGTATCGAAACCAGAAAACGATCGACTCGTTATTTGCTGGCCGGGCAGGAAAATCATCGGGATATCAATCAGAATGCCTTGGAAATTTTATATGAAACTGTTGATAAAAAATGGTCCGGGCAAGGATTGGTGTTAGGACGCAAGAGAAATTCTAAAGTAAAGTATGATTTTGGATTCAATTACGCTGTAGGCTCAAAATGGCCAACAAAGGCCTGGCCAGATGAACACTGGAAGTCGTTAGAGAAATTGTTGGAGCCCAAATATTCCGTGAGCTGGCAAAAAGGGCACACGCATTTGCAGTCATATATAAACTGGATCGATTCCTGCCGGATTATTGTTACATCGGATTCGTTAGGCCAAGCTATTGGATCGGCGCTGGGTAAGAAAGTCATAACACTTTACGGGCCGACGAATTTTCAGCGGATGCAAAATGTTCCGGGTGTGCAAGTTGTTCGATCGTCGTTGACATGTCCGCATATGCCGTGTTATCTTCCGTTTTGTCGAAATCAGAGATTTTGTATGGATTTGATCTCACCAGAGAAAGTGGCAAACTTATGTCAGATGGCCGTCAGATAAAAACAGTTCTTATTACCGGCGGTGCCGGATATGTGGGGGCAGTTTTAGTCCCGAAATTGTTAGCTGAAGGATATCGCGTCAAAGTTTTCGATCTGTATCTTTACGGAGATGATGTTTTTGATTCCAATAAACCAAACGGCAGCCTCGTTGAAATCAAAGGGGATATTCGCAATACCGCGCTACTCAAAAAAGAGCTGGCGGGAGTGGATGCAGTGATTCATCTGGCTTGTATTTCGAATGATCCCAGTTATGAGCTTAATCCTGCCTTGGGAAAATCTATCAATTATGACGCCTTTGCCCCGTTAGTTAAAATTTCCAAGCAGAATGGTGTTAAACGTTTTATTTATGCCTCCAGTTCCAGCGTCTACGGTGTTAAAGATGTGCCCAATGTAACAGAAGATGTGGCCCTCGAACCTTTGACGGATTATTCCAAATTTAAAGCGATGTGCGAGGATGTTTTGCTTCAAGAGCAGACCAAGGATTTTGTATGCCTTATTGTCCGTCCGGCTACCGTGTGCGGATATTCGCCGCGGTTACGTCTGGATTTGACAGTCAACATTCTTACGAATCATGCCGTTAATAATCGTGTCATCAAAGTTTTTGGTGGCGGGCAAAAGCGCCCGAATCTTCACATCCAGGATATGACGGATTTTTATCTTCAGGCATTGCAGTGGACGGATGAAGCCATCGCCGGAAAGATCTATAACGTTGGTTATGAAAATCACACAGTCAATGACATCGCGCAGATTGTAAAGAGTAATGTGAATATTGATGACATCAAGATTGTCGTTGAACCGACCAATGACAACCGTTCCTATCATATTTCATCACAAAAGATTGAGCGTGAGCTGGGTTTCCGTCCCAAACATACGATTGATGAAGCGGTCCGTGATTTGAAAGCGGCTTTTGATGCGGGAAAGATTCAGGATTCAATGACGGATATTCGCTATTACAATATCAAAACCATGCAGGCGGTCGATTTAAAGTAGTCTGGAAATCGCCTGAGCCGTTTGTAGGATTTATATGGATAATCAAAGAGACCTATTATCATTGATGCTTAAGATTAGAAAAGCGGAAGAGAAGATCGTTGAGGTTTACGCCCGCGATCAGAAGATGCGCACTCCAACCCATCTTTCGATCGGACAAGAAGCGGTTGCGGCGGCGTTGGCTGTTGCGTTATTACCCGGTGATCAGGTTTTTACTGGTCATCGTTGTCATGCGGCCTATCTTGCCAAGAACGGAGATTATGAAGGGTTTTTTGCTGAGCTATGCGGGCGCGCATCCGGCGTCAGTGCGGGCCGTGCCGGGTCGGCGCATTTGACTGATCCTTCGGTTGGAATTTACTCTTCGCCGATTCTTGGCGCGACCATTCCTGTAGCCGTCGGAGCGGCGCTTTCGTTTGAGATGGATCAGAAAAAGGATATTGCGGTTGCGGTCTTTGGCGATGCAACGGTAGAAGAAGGCGTTTTCGCGGAAAGCGTTAATTTTGCCGTCACCAAGAAGCTGCCGGTTTTGTTTGTCTGTGAGAATAATTTGTATTCGACGCATTCGCCTCTGTCCGTGCGCCAACCGCCATCGCCGATTTTTGAACGTGTGCGTATGAATGAATTTCCAACCGAACAGGTGGATGGCAATGATGTCCTAAAAGTTTACGAAGCCTTTCGAACCGCAATCAAATATATTCGTTATTGCCGCATGCCTTTTTTCGTGGAGTGTCTGACCTATCGCGTCCGTGAACATGTCGGCCCGCTTCATGATTATGACCGCGGCTATCGGACGAAAGAGGAGGTCGATCAATGGCTGGGCAAATGTCCGATTGCGCGTTTGTCGAAAACACTGTTCGATGAAAAAATCATGACGCACACCGAGATTGATAAAGAAGAAGAAAAATGGGCCCAGATGGCTGATGATGCTTATACCAAAGCGCTTCAAAGTCCGTGGCCTGACGCGTTGTCAATGACGGAACATGTGTATTAGTCACGAGGGGTAGAGAATCCCCGGCACTGGTAACTGGGACTCAGGGGAACATTTAAAATGAATAGACAACTCACATACGCTCAATCCATCGCCGAAGCCCTTGTCCAGGGAATGGAACAGGATCCGAATGTTTTTGTTTTCGGTCTTGGTGTTGATGATTACAAAGGAATTTTCGGAACCACGCGCGCGGCTTTTGAAAAGTTCGGGAAGGCGCGTGTGTTTGATGCGCCTGCATCTGAGGGCGCGTTGACCGGTGTGGCTATCGGTGCGGCGTTAAACGGTAAACGCCCGGTCTTGGTTCATGCTCGTAATGATTTTATGTTTCTGGCACTGGATCAATTGATCAACAATGCCGCCAAATGGAAATACACTTACAATGGAAAGTCCACCGTTCCATTTGTGACCCGAGGGATCATCGGCAAAGGCTGGGGCCAGGGTCCGACGCATTCGCAAAGCATTCAGTCGATTTTTGCGCATTTTCCAGGGCTCGTGGTTGCTATGCCGTCCAATGCCTATGACATCAAAGGGATTATCTTGCAAAGTCTTAAGGTGGATTGTCCGGTGGTTATTTTGGAACATCGTTCGCTTTACGATATCAAAGCCGAAGTTCCCCAAAATCCGTACACCGTTGATTTTGGGAAAGCGAATGTTGTGCGTGAGGGCAGTGACGTGACGATTGTCGCCTCTTCGCTCATGGTTTTTGAATCGCTCAAGGCGGCGGATGTGGTCGCGCGGGATGGAATTCAGGTTGAAGTCATTGATCCGGTCACCATTCAGCCGCTGGATGAAAAGACGATTCTGCGTTCCGTGGCCAAAACCGGACGGCTGATTTGTGCGGATACAAGCTGGCTGCGCTGCGGCTTTTCGGCGGAGGTGGCGGCGGTTGTTGCGGAGAATATCCCGCAGGCCTTAAAGGCTCCTGTCAAACGGATTGGCTTTCCGGAATGCCCGTCACCAGTTTCGAAAGCGTTGGAAGATGTCTTTTTCCCGTCGTACCGTGACATTGTTTCCGCGATTTATGCCGTGGCAGGGAAAGAACCGGGCGTGGATATTCCCAATTTGCAGGTGGTGGACAGTTTTAAGGGACCTTATTAGTCGAAAGTGTCATTGTCTGTGGTTAGTGGTCAGAAGAAAACAATAATTATTCTTTCCATCAGTAGTGATATCGGTCTGTATATGGCCAAAGAGTATCTTGCCCAAGGTCATCGCGTCATTGGGACCTACCGGACGAAAAAACACATCAGTCCGCTTATAAATGTCAAGAATTGTCAGTTATTCGACTGCGATTTCTCCAAACCTACCAGTGTTAAGAAATTTTGCCAGTCGATGAAAAAGCAAAAAATCACTTGGGATACGTTCGTTTCCTGCGTAGGATATCTTCTGCCGGCCCAGCCGTTTTTTGAGTGCAATGCGGATGATTGGATCGGTAATATTCACATCAATGCTCTTGAACAACTGCGCGTGCTTCATTCGCTTTATCCGTTACGCAATAAAAAAGCAATCAGTGACGTTGTGTTCTTTGCCGGCGGCGGGGCCAATAACGCGGTTGTCGATATTACGGCGTATGCGATTTCCAAGATCATTCTGACTAAAATGACCGAGTATTTGGATGCGGAGAATGCAGACTTGAATGTTTTCATTGTAGGGCCGGGTTGGACCAAAACGAAAATCCACAAACAGGTCTTAGGTGCCAGGAAGGTGGCGCTAAAAAAGTTTAATGAAACTCAGGATTTCATGACTAACAAACAAGGGACAAGCCTGGAAGAAATTTTTGAATGCATCGAGTGGCTGCGCAGTGAAGGGCGCAGTCTTTCCGGCGGGCGGAACTTTTCGGTGGTGTATGATCCCTGGCGGATGAAAACCCGCTCGCAGTTGGTTAAGGCGCTCAAGGCAGATGACGGAATGTATAAACTCCGCCGGCACGGAAATAGTTTTTTGCAGAACATTAAAAGTTAAAAGGTAAACAGCATGGCGAATAAGAAAATCACACAGCAGGAAGCGTATCATTTGGGAACCGACCATCAGTTTGTGGACTCCATTTCCTTAGGACCGTGGACAACCTACAGTCTGCTTAACGATCCCAAGCACATGGGGTTTGTGCTGGCGCGCTATAAATTTCCGGCCAAGATGTTTGATGCCATGGAGCGTGTCATTGAAGTCGGCTGCGGGGATGCGTTCGGAACGCCCATTGTGGCCCAGCATGTGAAAGAAGTGGTGGCGATCGAACCGGATGCCCGTCATATCGAAAGCAACAAAAAGCGCTTGGCGCAGGTGAAGAATATTCAATTCCAATGCGGCACCATCCAGGATTTAAAATTCCCGGAGCGGTCTTTTTGCGGCGCGTATTCGATTGATGTGATCGAGCATCTGGATGAACATCTTAACGATCCTTTTGTGGAATCCCAAGCGAAGATCTTAAAGAAAGACGGCGTCTGCATCATTGGAACTCCCAATAAAAACGCTGAGCAGTATGCCTCTGAGCGCAGCCGCGTTCAGCACATCAATCTGCACACGCAAAAGTCGCTTAAAGAACTCATGGAAAAATATTTCAGCCGGGTCTTTATGTTTGGAATGAACGATGAAGTCCTTCACACCGGCTACGCGCCCATGTGCCATTATATTTTGGGCATGGGGGTTGGGGTTAAGTAATGTGTCAAAAATTAGGTAAGTTTTTAAGAAATGCCAATAATCAACTTGCAAACGTGTCTGGTTGGATAACATTTTCTTTACTAATTCTTGGTGCGTGGTGGGGGCTTGATACATATATAAAGGCGAAAATAACAAGCCCTGAAATGATTGAATTGGTATCAGCTCGAATTAGGCCTATTGTCATATTCGATTCAGAGAAAAAAGTTGTTTCTGGGGAAGCTGCGATGAATAGTTTCTTAGAAGATTTTGATATCAAAAAAGATGCTAAAGGGATCGTTACCGAAATAATTATTACCACCAAAACTTTATTAAACACTCCTCCGGTTTTAGACTGTTTGGATGATCATTTCATCATTAATTCTGAAAAAGGTGAGAAATTTAAATGGATTTACAAAATAGAGCCCTATCCTGCTCTCACATTTGGAAAAGTTCCAAATGTTTTAAGATTTAGGTTAGAGTTTGTTAATTAGTTTTAG
>JAEUSC010000500.1 GCA_016789035.1 Candidatus Omnitrophota bacterium | reverse complement strand
AATAAAGCCCGTTTCTCAGTACCAAAAATTGACTGCTTATGAAGATATCGGTGTTTACGAAAGGATTGTATGAGAAGATTTTGTAATCTAATGTTTGTTGTTCTTTGTGTTTTGCTTTCGGGTTGTGTTTCATTATCAAATGTTCAAAATACACCGAATGCCCGGACTTTGTTTAAAAAGAAGAATAGTATGGTTTTCGGGAGGGCCATTTCCCAAGGGCTGTATGTCCAGTTGCTTGTTAGAAATAAACAGACTAAGCATAGTTATGAAATAGCTCCACCCGCACAACGCGCAATATTCTCAAAGCATAAGCAGGACAGTATGGAGCAATCTTATTTTTCATTTCTGCCGCCTGGGGAATATAAGATTTTTAGAATTCTTTTTGGTGACGGCGTACGAATGGGGTCCGTGGATACGGAGTTGACGTTTACGGTGGCTGAGAATTCCGCCGTTTATCTCGGGTCTTTTATTTTTGCTTGGGAAATCACCAAGAACTATTGGCTTTTTGAAAAGGGCAATATTCGATACGGCGTAAGGGATGACAGCCAAGAGGCCATCAGGCGGCTTTGGAAAAGGTTCCCGGAGTTCGAATCAGAAAAGCTCAATGTCGTTGTTAGTCTTATTCGGGATTGCCAAAGAAATCCCGCGCCAGCCGAAAGCAATTCTGCGCAGGAAGTGAAGAAGTAAGAGGCATGGGCTGTTGTTGAGAGGTCTCAGTGCTAAACCCTGCACGCATCTTATGAATTGCGCTAACGCTTCAATGACAGTTGATATTTTTAAACTTGAATGTCTTCGAATTAAACATAAAATCAATTATGTCCTTCGATCTCACAAAATATATCAAATACTGTCTCAGTTACGTTAAGTTGACCTCTCAAAACGTCGTTTTCCTTCAGAAGAAATATTCCGTCGATATCTCTGCCAAATACTTTAATCTTTTGGGATTGCTCAATATTGATCTTGATGGTAATCCCGGAGAATTTGTGAGGCTGGATACCTTTTATGGGTTCGATACCAAGGATGTTCCGCCGGCGTTGAAAGACCAGTTTGAAGAAGAAAAGCTAATTGCGTATAAGCTTGAGGATATCTACAACAAACAGCGTAACGATCCTTATACTAAACAAACGGTCTTTAACTTCGGTTATTTCAAATTGGAAATTCCTAAGACCATCGATGGTGAATTGGATTCAGATGAGGCAGTGATGGAGACTCCCATCAATAGTTCGATGGAGGTGACCGAATGTCCTCTGTTCACGTTGCCCATACGCATTGATAAAGTTGTTGTTTCCGGGGCCGGAAAATACCTGTTTCATCTTGTTGATCCAGAGTTTCATATCAACGTGCATTATTTGGAATCGGTCCTTGGCGAAGATCTTTACTACCAGTTGGTCGAGAAATTTGGTGTTCGTGAAGTTGAAGGTAAGTTTATTCTGCCGTTGGCGAATTTAGATCTCTTAAATGAGATTTGGCAGGAGATCAAGGCGCATCTTCGTTTAAGCAAGGCGATCTTTGATGAGAAGTCATTCTCGCTCGAGCAGATGGATGTGACATTGGCGCCAAAGGTTAATTACTTTCTGGCGGAAGACTTAGAGAGGCTTTCGAAGCTTAGTGCCGAAAAACTGGCCAATACCGCGATCACTAGTTGGACGGAAACCGCGGGGTTGAATGCTCATGAATCAGTCAAAGAATCGGATGTTTATTTTCCGTTTCAATTCGATAAATACCAGCTTCGTGTTTTGAGCATCGTCAATAATAGGGCTTCTGTGGTTCAGGGACCTCCAGGAACAGGCAAGTCGGAAACGATCGCCAATTTATTGTGTCATTTGGCGGCCAACGGCAAGAAAGTCCTTTTCGTGAGTCAGAAAGCCCAGGCCTTAAAGGTTGTTAAAGACAAGCTTAAGAAACTTAAAGTGGCTTATCTTTACGGATATTTGCCTAACCCAAATTCACAGCAACTTGATGACGAGGACGAGGAGGACGGCATCTCCATTCAACTCGCATCATTGGATGGGTATATCGAGAAACTGCTTTATAAAAATGATTCATCGATGAATGGTGAAAGTTTGCAAAGTGCCTTCCAGGATCAGGAGAATTATAAAAAGGAGTTTTGTGCGGGGATTGAAGCGGAAAGAAAGTTGGTCGCTGACATCGATTCATTTAATTTGCTTGAACCTTTTGAAATCGGCAATGTTAATCTTCAGGAACTGACCGATAACTTTAACGAAGAGGCCTTAACTTCACTACAGGTTCTGAAAAAAGAGATCGCTTTACTCCGCACGAAAAACGAGAGCTATGCCCAAACAACGTATAAAAAGGAATTGGATCACAAGTTTGAATCTTTGAAAGGTTCCGGTGTGCCATTATTTAGCTGTTTAAAGGCTTTTGCTGACGATTATGCGAAATCCGGTTATGACAGACATTCGCAATTCTTCAGGTCTATAAATAATCAGCTTCGTAAAATGCGATTAGGAGCATCGTGGAATGGGTTGCCACGGGAGTTGGCAGATGTCATAGAGGAACAAATTTGTAAGGATATCTCGCGGCAGCAAGGGACAGATTTTTTAACAAAGCTCTGTGATTATTTTGAATACCGAAGTGACTGCCAGATTCTGGCTGAAAAAGAAGAGGCTCTTTCTAAACGTTTGCAAGCCGTTGGATTGACCCTTGAACAGATCGACAATTTTTTGGCTTTGCAAGACGGAAGTTCGTTTGAAAATGTCAAAGCGAGTATTATTCGACGTAATACCTTGGCCAAATCTATCGATGAATTCGTTAATTCCTTTGATCCCAACGAAGTTGCCCAAGAGCTGCGTGCCCATCAGCATTCGAGGTCTAAGATCGTTTCGACGTATCTTGAAAACATGGTCAATCTGAAGTTTTTAACGAGATGGAATAGCGATACTAAATTAAGGCAAGTCATTAAGAAGCTTGGCAAGGCTTTTGGTAAGTCAAAAAAGGCCTATAAGACATTCGATAATCTCCGTTCTGACCCGGACAATTTTAAATCCGTTCTCGATTTGATCCCAATCTGGATCATGGAACTGGATGATGCCAGCCGTATTATTCCTTTTGAGCCACATTTGTTTGATTATGTTCTTCTCGATGAGGCTTCCCAATGCAATATTGCCTACACACTGCCGGTTATGTATCGGGCTCAAAAGGCCATGTTCTTTGGCGATAGTGAACAAATGCGCGACAGCACCATTATGTTTAAATCAAACCAGGCGTTTGATGAATTGGCCACACGATATCAAGTCCCCGACGATTTGCGTATTAAATCAACGGGCAGTGCGGTTCAGTCGGTGTTGGATATTGCCTCATTGCGGGGTTTCTTAACCATTCCATTGCGATATCATTATCGTTCTTCCCAGGAATTGATTGGATTCAGTAATGCCTATTTTTATAAACCTAAGGGAAAGACGCTCATTCCTCTTAATACCAATTATTTGACCTATGGAAATTCCAATCGCGTCATGATGCTGCATACTGTTGACGTTGATTATTCATTGGAGACTTCGGATAAGATTAATGTGTCTGAAGCGAAGGCCATTCTGAAATTGTTTATAGAGTTGCGAGGCAATGCGCGCTATAAGGAGAAATCCATCGGAATCCTTAGTTTTTTTAACTCCCAAGCGGCATACCTGCGAGGCATTTTCGAAAAGGAAGGTTTTAAGGAAGAAGAGGATAATTACAAAATCAGCATTATCGAGGGAATCCAGGGGGATGAAAAGGACATTGTCATTTACTCGTTTGTCCTTCGTTCGCCGGAGCAGGTCAGGCAATATTACCCTTTAACCGGGGAAGGCGGAGATATTCGGGGAGATATTAACCGTGGACGGGTGAATGTCGCTTTTTCACGGGCCCGACAGCAGGTGCATTGTTTCTTAAGTATGCCTGTGGACGATTTACCAGACAAAATTTGGCTTAAGAAATACGCGGCCTATGTGAAAGAGCATGGTGAGGTCAATGCGTTACAAGTTGCCTTAAAGCCATTTGATTCGCATTTTGAGCAGGAATTTTATTCTCAGCTTCAGTCGAAAGCTAGCGCGCATCACCTGATCCAAAATCAAGTGCCGAGTTGCGGCTTTCGCATTGATTTTGTCGTAACCAATCTTAAAAGCGGCCGGAAGCTGGCTGTGGAATGTGACGGGCCTTGTCATTTTAAGAATGAGATGGATGAGGAATTTGGTTTGTATATTGAAAGCGATGAAGAGCGCCAACGCGTTTTAATGGCGGCCGGGTGGCATTTTTATCGGATAAAGTATTCGGACTGGATACGTGAAGAGCTGTTTAAAAATCAGTGTGTAGAAGATATTCTTAAGATGGTGAGCGAATAAGGGAGGGTTTGCCCAACGATCAGCTGATTTCCGCTGAGAAAGATTGGCTGGCTGGACGGGGTAAATAGCGAAAAAGCCACATGACCTACCGTCCGTACAGATGTAATGCTCCTAATAAATCGTAATTCCTCTGGCCCACGCCCTTAAAAATTAATTTAAATAAAGCCCGTTTTTAAGCTGTTTCTTGCTATTCTGCTTTGGTTTCTGTTTCGCATTACTAAACCCGTAAAGGAGAACCAAACAATGTCATCACATTACGATGTGGTTGGGGTCAAGGTGCTTCAGCAAAACGGATTGAATGTTGAGGTTGTTGTTAATACATTGATTGCAAATGCGGCCGTCGAGTTTACCGCGTATTACTACTTTACGAATTTACGTATGCATTGTACGGGGTTGGAAGGCGAGGGGATCAAAGGGGTCATCGAAGATGCCCGTCTCGAGGATTTGAGTCATTTCGAAGCTTGCCTGCAGAGAATTTACGAATTGGGCGGAAGTCTCCCCAACGATGCCATGGATTTTATCAAAATGTCGGGATGCGAATTTCTTCAACTGCCCCCGGTCAAAACCGATTTGAAAGCCATTCTCGATAAATGTCTCAAGGCCGAACAAGGGGCGATTGTTAATTGGAACAAGCTGTGTCAACTGACCCAGGGCAAAGATCCGGTGACATACGACCTGGCCAAGGATATCCTAGCCGAGGAGATCGAGCATGAAGCCTGGTTTTTAGAACTGATCCATGGGCGTCCTTCCGGACACATGCGAAGAAAATATTCCGGCGAGAGTCCACACTCGGGCAAACACTCTCGGGCGCTGGAACGATAGACGGGTGGTTATGATTCTTCGGCAAGGGAAAATTAATTGGCGGGCTATTTGAATTCAATATTCGATTCATAGTGCAAGAGGGAGAAGTAAAGATGATAAGGTCGGTGTGTTTGAAAATGACTTTGCTGGTGCTTTTGATTCATATGGCGTTGCCTGCGCAAGCCGCTATTCGTTCTCTCAGCCCTGTTTCAGATTTTTTGAACCCTCGAGATCAGCAGGCCTCATGGAAATTTAAACTTAATAAACTGACGATCCTTGCCAGCGAGGAGTCATCGGGAGACGAGCCTTATTTCATGATGATTGGCTTTAAGGTGACGAATATTGCTGATCCTGCGACTGTTCAGGTTTTTTCGAACATTTTGCAGCATGTCTCTAAGAAGAGTTTGATGAACAATACTCAGGCCGTCATTCCCCCGTCGGCTGGTGAGATTTCCTTTGGAGACGTTAATGAAGACATGTTCGGGCTTTTGGGTGTTGTGGTCATTGCTTTTGAAAGCGATGCAACCGGATGGTCGACCATGGAAAGAATTCAAGGGGACATCAAGGCCGCCATACGTGAAACTCTGGTGGGTGTCACCACTGATCCTTTGTCCGTAAACATTAATTCATTAAATTTGTCAAAAATTCAGACCGCGATTACCAAGAATGTTTCATCTTTGCTGGCCAATTCTTATGCCTTTGATATTGATGATCCTATCGGAATGACTACACATATTTATTTGAAGGTCCCGGCGGTAACGACGAATATTTTGCGTCAGGAAGTGTTGGATTTGGTTTACCGTAAGGAGGATTTTCCGACGGCCTTGCCCGGTGTGGTTAACGATCTTATTTTCAGCGATGCTGTCTATCAGGTGGATGCGCAAATGATGCGCACCTGGACGCATCCTGATGTGGCTCCTGCAGAATTGACAGCTCCTGAAGTTAACGGGCGCTCATTGACATTGTCGTGGATTGATCGCACCTCCAATGAAACGCATTTCGAAGTGTATGATTTAAGCCGTAACGTCGTTGTTGATCGTCCGCCTCGTTATACCGGACGAACGGCAAGGGTGAGTGCTCCGGAAATGTCTGGGATTCTGCCTAATCAAACGTACCGTTTTCAGGTCAAGGCCTGCAAGGACAATTTCTGTTCGCCGGCTTCTAACTTTTTGACAGTCAGAACTCCTAATACCTTGCCCGGTG
>JAEUSC010000478.1 GCA_016789035.1 Candidatus Omnitrophota bacterium | reverse complement strand
AAACTAACGGCCCCCTGACTAAAATATTTTATCAACCCTTGGACCGAATAATCCAAACCATCCACTTTCCCTGACAATACTTTATTAAAATCTTCTTCTTTAATCATCCACGGCGTTGTCGGACTGCGCGTGATTTTCTGCCCGCCGATGATATTTAACGACAGTTGTATCGACTGCGCCAGACGTTTCATATAGATCTTTTGAGAGTCAGACAAATGTTTTGAAATTCTGCTTAAGGGATGCGGGCTTTCCGTCTCTGATGCTGGAACCGTCATTAGATCGACAACCCTGGTTAAACTCATCCCTAAATTTTCAGAAAATTTCTGATTCATTTCAAGATAATCTGCCCTCGTGACTTGTTGCCAGTCGTCGCCGTGATAAACTTTACTAAAAACTTCATCAAAAAAATTGTGATAGTCTTGGATGCGACCGTCCCTATACGTTTCCGGCTCGTTTGATTTAAGAGCAGTAAGGGAATAACTAAACAAGTCCCACAATTCACCTATTGAAAAGTTTAATACCTTATAGGAAAGAATCTCCTTGTCTTTAAGCACAACTGAACCATCCGCAAACGGACGGTCACTAAATCGAATGTCATGCCTTAAATCTAGATCTAAGGTCCCGTCCGGCGTTTGAAGCCACACGGATATAGAACGATCATCTTGCGGCGAAAAATCCATGATCACACCATAACTCCAGACTCCGCTTTCATTAATAACCACCCGATCGCCCCGTTTAAAAACATCCGTTTTTAATCGAGCCGCCTCATCGTCAAATCCGAGTTTGTAAATACGTTTGATGTCATACATGCTTTGACTGCCCAGGTTATTATTGAGCCTCTGATAAACAAGCCGGTAATTGTTTTGCGGATTGGGAGCTTCCAAAACAACGACCCTCTCAGCTGTCAATCCAATCACAGCACCTGCGTTGTCTTTGAGCTCATACTGAATGTAGAGAATCTCTCCTTGCTTTGTTGTATAAATTTCTGTATCCATCGGTCTAGCGGAAATCTTTTTGTCATACATTTTAGGTTCATAAAAAAATGGCCATCCCAGGACTGTAACCAATTGCCTGATTCTCTGAATTTGATCTGTCGAAAGTTTCAAGGCATCCAAAACCAGCAGTCCGTTTAATTCTTCGGAGATTTCTGCCTCACTCCTGCCGGCAGTTATCTCGCCCGTTTTTTGTCTGGCTTCATACTCTTGGAATTCTCTTAAAAATTCCGTCATGTCGGATGCGGCAGCTGTTTCTACACTTTGAATAATTTCAATGAGTCTTGCTCTTAGTTGTTTCATTAATTTTTTATCGATTTCAACAGGCACCCCTGATGAAAAGACGGTGACTTCGCCTGATACAGATAAATAAACCTCCATGTCCTGCCTGCGAAAGTCAAAGACAACATCAGTGGAATCAGAATCGACTGTAACCTGAGGGGTTTCTCGATCTACTAAAGTTTCTCGAATGCTTTTTCGGACCGGTTCCTGCTTTAACATTTCATTTAAATCATCATTAAAAATCTGCTTGAGAAATTCGCGCAACTTAGCTGAACTTTCTTTATCTGATATTCGTTCAATCTCCCGATCTTCCTTCCCCAAAAACTTAAGTGCGCCGTATTTAAGCGCCTCTTTCAAATAGGGCAAGTTGTCTTCAACAAAGAATTCCTTTCGGATAAACAGGCGGCCGTGCAGAAAAAAGAACGCAAAATTGTCATACAATTCGGCATGGTTATTAACGATAATCCGAGTATTTTGCACAAGCCCTGACGCATTGGCGAATCTGTCCGGAAATTCTCTGGCCAGATCGTTTAAGATGAGATTAATCGCTTGCTCATCAATATCATTCAGCGGGCTAGTCAACAAACTAATATCCTCAGGCTCATTTGTAGCTCGCGAGGTGCTATTCACATGAAAGGCTTGTTTAAAAGTCAATTGTCCTGAGGCAGGATCAAAAGTCGATTCCT
>JAEUSC010000403.1 GCA_016789035.1 Candidatus Omnitrophota bacterium | reverse complement strand
TGGGTTCAATCGAAGAGATGCGGATCCGTTTGATCTTTTCGATTTGCTCAAGGGACCGGATGACATCCATCAAATTTTTATCCTGATACTGGTAGGTTCCGATATTAATTCCTGTCAAAATAATTTCTTGATGTCCGGCCTCGGCCAGGGCATTGCCTTCGGTGAGAATGTCATCAAATACACGGCTGCGGGCGCGGCCCCGCGCGTAAGGAATTTCACAAAAGGAACAGAAAAAATCACAACCGTCCTGGATTTTTAAATTGGCGCGGGTATGGGAACGGTCAACGCCCGCAATAGGAATCACAAACGGTTTTCGTTCGATCGTGGGAGCCACAACCTGCGCGGTTGCGGGATGCGGCATTTCTGCCAACACATCGGCCAAATCCATCTTGCGTTGATTGCCGACGACCCAGCGGACATTCGGAAGCTGCGTCAATTTTTCCTTCTGCACCTGCGCCTGGCATCCCACCAGCGCAATGCGAACACGGGGGTTCTTTCTAACAATTCTATTAACGAGCCTGCGGGTGTCGGCATCGCCGTTTTCCGTCACCGTACAGGTGTTGATAACCGCGATATCGGATTCTTGGTTGTGAGAAACCACCGTGTAGCCTCGGCCTTCAAAGGAATTTTCAAGAGACGCGGTCTCGGACTGATTCAGCCGGCAGCCCAATGTATGAAAGGCAATGGATTGACTCATGATTTGTTTGCAGGCACTGCAGGTTGTGCGGCCCGCAATTTCTTTTCCATTTCCAGTCTCGGTTGATTGTATCGCTTAAGAATATTGACCGCTTCATTGGCTTCAAATCCATAAACCTGCACCCGGCCGGTGGTCAATGGCTGCTTTAATGTGGCCACCAAACGCAATTTACCGTCAATGACAACGCCCATCATCTCATTGAGATGAGCCTTGGAATACTCAGAAAGTACCTGCTTGCCGGAATCACTGAAACGGATGATTAATCTGAGCTTATCGTCATCGGCCGGATTATAAGTCACATCAATGGATTTTGTATTGGGCAATCCCAAAATCGGCTGCTGGGAAACATAAAAAGTTTTACCGCCCTTATCGTCAGCAGATTTAGAAACCATCGAGCGGTATCCGTTTTGGGGCTTGTCCTTCACGTCGTAAAAATCTATGGATAGATTTTTCCAGGCCAGCTCCGCAACGGCTGCCTGATTTTGCGATCCCTGTGCATGCGCCAAATTGACGGTTGAGACTCCCAGAAATAAAAGAAGGGTTACGCCCATGGTTGTCTTCTTCATTGGTCCTCCTTGAAAATAAATCATTAATAAGATCCCGTATATTGCGACAGGTGCTGGATCCGCTTGAGCATATTCGGATGCGTGCTCATCAGCTCCATCAAATGATCGCCAAAATTCATTTTGACTGTTTTCTGACGCAAAGCCATGAGCTCCGAAGTATCAAGCGTACCGCTTCTGTCCAAATCCACCTGGGCCAGCTCGCGGATTTCCCGGTAAGCCCGTGACGGATCGTTGGCAAAGAATGCCTTCATGCCTTCCGCTTCATGGAGCTGATCAGAATTCAACCGGGCGGATCCGTAAACCAATTTATAGAGCGCCGAGGCCAATGAAGCCGGCTTATTGCCCATTTCAATGGATCCGCGGTCCGCATAATACTCCCGGATTCTAGAGCCATACAAAACTAATAAATTGGTAATGAAATAAAAGAGAAACGCGATCAAACCGAACAGCGCCGTACTGTTTCCATCTCTGTCGCGTCGGCGGGAATACATCATTTGCCAGGCCAGGTGGTAGAGGACCATCGGAATCACGGAAATCATGGTAATGGTCAATACGTCACGATTTTTAATGTGGGCCAGCTCATGCCCCAGGACCGCCCGAAGCTCATCATCATTAAGAAGATCAATAATCCCCTGCATCACGCAAACACGGCCGTCACGGATACCGCGGCCGAAGGCAAATGCATTGGGAATGGCCATGGGAGAAATACATACACGGGGCATCGGCATATTGGCCCGTCTGGCCAGGTCTTCAACCATGCCAAAGAGTTTGGGATTGTCTTCCCGTTTGATATATTTAACCTGTGAGGACCATTCGATGATTTTAGGTCCGATCATATATTGGAAAAACATCATGCCGATGGCCATGACAAGATACGTATAAAAACTGCCTACACCGATAGATATGCCCACCATGACCATCACGGCATAGACGATCGCGAATAAAGCCGCGATCAATAAAAACATGCGAGTGTGTAAGGCAAACATTGTCTCATCTCCTTTTTTAACAACTGTATTGCTGGCGCAGATGCGCAAGTGGTCCTACGGATAAAATTTAAAATTTGATACGGCTGGCAAAAATGAGCATCCAGGCAGCCAGAAAGCATAAACCTCCGATAGGAGTGACCGCCCCGAAGACGCGAATTCCGGTTAATGTCATGACATAAAGGCTGCCGGAAAAGAAAATGATCCCGGCGATCAAAAGTATTCCCGCCCACTGAATCTTAGGATCCTGGGACAGCGACGACATCCAGGCCACAGCAAACAGCCCCAGCGCATGAAGCATATGGTAAAGAACACCGGTTTTATAAACCTCCAACAAATAAGGCTCGACCTTATCTTTTAAGGCATGAGCTCCAAAGGCGCCAAGGGCAACGCCAAGAAACATCAAAAAACTTGCGGCTTTAATCCAAATCATCGTTTGATCACTATTCTGATTGTTGAGTTTTTATCCACTGCAAGGCTTGACGAAATCCTTCGCAGGTCAGTTGAATTCTTGAGTCAAAATGCCTGTTGGCGGTTTTTCCAGCTGCTATATATTCCTTAATTAAGCGGGCATTGTCAATGGCTTTCGGATGCTCGTTTTTTTCCTCTGTCTCAAGCGGATGGGACAAATAAAGGTCCGGTTGAAAGACGATCTCATGACGAAGATAGGAGCCGTCATTTTTGCGTACCGAACACAAAAGGCGCGTCTCTCTTTTGAGAGAAAAGGCCAGACTTCCCTCAATGCCGTTACGGACCACAATAATTCCGGGAAATCCGGCGCGCTCAGCGACCGTCAGCATTTTTTCTCCGTACGGCGGATGAAATGCGGACACGGCAATGACAGAGGCATTCCATGGATTTAGAAATTTCTCGAGGGTGGCCAAAAAGGGACGCTTCACTGTTTGTCTTCGGATTTCCACCCAGCGGTCAATGGGCTGGGAAAGGTCCTGCTGGCGAAGAAACCAGCCAAAGGCAAACGGACGTTTTTTCAAATCCATGGAAGGAGATAAAAATTCGATGTCCAAACCGTTCGCAACGTCCAAAAGGTTCATATCAAATTTGGGGCCACTATTGCGTCCGACCATGTGAAGCACACGATACCCCTGCTTGATTAAAAAATCGCCAAGTACGGGAGTGATCAAGAAAGATTTATCATTCCCATCGAAGGGTTCCGCCAATTGAATCAAAGGCGCGCCTTCGCCTGGCGCAATCCTCCAGGGGGCAGCGATGGTCTCCTGCATCGCCTTTAAAAGGCCCGCATATTCGTCGTCCGTTTCGTAGCGGACGCGAAGAGCGCAGGCAATCAATCCGCGCGCTGTGTCGCCAGGCTGATCCGAAAAAAGAAAGCGCCCTAAAATCAGAGCTGTTTCTTGGTCCAGCGTTTGGCCGGCCATGATTTGCTCACAAATTTTCCGGATATTGGGCGGCGCCTCTTGGCACAATTGCCGGGCCAGTAACACCGGGTTGGACAAAATCTCTTGAGACGGAAAATATTCGCCCAGAATCTTTTCGTCGTCCTCGATCCCTTTGAAGGAAAGCCCTGCAAAGAAAGCGCCGATGGCGGCCGCTGGCACTAGACCCGCTTTCAAATCCGCCAGGATCTCAACGGCCAAATCACGGGCAAGCGGCTGGCTGCCTTTTTTTCCGACGCCCACAGTTTTAATTCCGCGGACGATCGGTGAATCTGTTGGATGAAATATAATCGCCATATCTGTTCTCGTTTGTCCCTTAGTATAGTTAATTCGCGCGACTTTTCAACAGTTGCATTCTCGGGGAAATGGGTTATAATTTGCTCACTTTTTAAATAAAGATCCAGTCTTTCCCCGAGTTTCAGGGATCTCCTGCGACGAACGGACAAACGACTGAGAACACACAAAAATGAATATCGGTTCCTTACAACTTCAAACTCCGATCGCCTTGGCCCCCATGGAAGATGTGACAGATCTTCCGTTTCGCGTGATCTGCAAACGGCTTGGCGCTGATCTTGTTTATACCGAATTTACCGCGAGCGAAGCGCTCATTCGCGACATCCCCAAGGCTTTAAAGAAAATCACGGTCTGCGACGAGGAACGCCCGGTGGCCATCCAGTTATTCGGAGGCAAAGATGAATCCTTAGCCGGGGCCGCGCGCGTGGCGGAACAATTTAGACCTGACTTTATCGATATCAACTGCGGCTGCTGGGTCAAAAACCATGTGGCACGCAACGAAGGCGCAGGCCTCCTACGGGATCTTCCTTTATTTGAAAAAATTGTCCGTTCTACGGTCAAGGCAACCCCGCTTCCCGTGACCGTCAAAACGCGTCTCGGGTGGGACCATAACAGCATTGTCATTTTGGATGTCGCCAAAATGGTCGAACAGGCCGGGGCGCAAGTCCTCACCCTGCACTGCCGCACGCGCGCCCAGGCGCACAACGGTTTTGCCGACTGGGAATGGCTGGCCAAAGTCAAACAGACGGTTAAGATACCCGTTATCGGTAACGGAGATGTCACAACCCCGGAAGATGCCAAGGCCATGCTCGAAACCGGCTGCGACGGCGTCATGATCGGCCGCGGGGCGATTGCTAATCCCTGGATCTTTCGGGAAATCAAGCATTACCTGACGACCGGCGAACATCTACCTCCGCCGACAGTGGAAGAGCGCATTCGCGTTTGCCTGGAACATTTGAAGATGTCGGTTGACCATGAACTCCCTCACAATGCCGTGATTCCTTTCCGGAAATATTATGCCGGATATTTGCGCGGGCTTCCCAACATCGCGGCGGTCCGTTCGGATTTGATGCAGTTAAAAGAGTACAATGCGGTCGTGGACCGGTTAAGTGCTTATATGAAGGAAACCTATTCAACCGCGTAGGTTGAACAGGATCAGTCACCTCCCGCGGTTGAACAGGTTTATTTCTTATTTATGTTGTACGCAAATGACGATTATTGCTAGAATGCACGCATGAAAAAATTTGATGTTATAGTCATCGGGTCCGGTGGCGGATCAAAAATCACGTCCCCCGCCGCCAGCTTAGGTTATAAAGTCGCAGTCATTGAAAAAGACAAATTAGGCGGCACATGTCTTAACCGCGGCTGCATCCCTTCAAAAATGCTCATT
>JAEUSC010000402.1 GCA_016789035.1 Candidatus Omnitrophota bacterium | reverse complement strand
AAAACGCCGCGGGTGTCTTCGCCAACAGGACGCATTCACGTTCAATTCGTTAAATTAAGAATGTCCACACCCGCCGGACACTTAAAAATTGAAGCCAGTGTTCAGGTTCCGCGGGCATTTATTTACCTACACAGCAATGTTACCGGAGTGTGGGATGAATCTAATGATGTCAGCCATAAAATGGACTTCCGCCGTCGGGAAAACGGCCACTATATTTTTGATATCACTGTGAATGCCCAGCAGGATTTTGAATACACCTTTAAATATATTGACCCTGTCGCCGGTCTGGTGTGGGTTGATCTCCCCGAAGGGCATAATGCTTATGTCCATGTGGAGCGTCCGTTCAAAGGGGAGGTGGCGATGATTGCGATGGAAATGAAGCCTTTGAATAAATCCGGCGGTCAGGGCGATGTCACGCGGGAGCTGCTGGAGACCTTTGCCAAGAAAGATGTTCGCAGTCTCATGATCATGCCTCTTTATCGCGCGAGAAAATCGGAGTTTACAAAATTAGGCATCAATATTGATGATCCGGCATCCTACGTTCCCGGCTTCGAACACGTGATCAGGTTTGCCAACACCCGGTCGGAAGTTATCCGGGCCAAAGCCGTGAAGCTTGCCAATCTCAACAGTACCATTTATGTCCTTGAGTCGTTGAATCCGCAGTTGTTCGATAAACCCTATGGGGAACAGCACCATCCCCAGTCCCTGAACAAGAAATGGACCGAATTTTATGAGTCTATCCTTCTTTCCCGTGGCGCACTCGCATTGCTCCATCATTTGAATGTGATTCCGCAAATCATTCACACGCACGATCATCATACGGCTTTAATTCCTTTATTAATGAAGACAGAATACCGCAGCTTGTTTGCACAGACCGGCAGCCAGTTCACCATTCATAACGGCATGTATCAGGGCGATTACGATGCGTCCTGGTACAGCGAATTGGGCCTGACCGGTATGACCGCGGTTGAGGAAGCTAAACTCAAGGAGCTTATCATTACTCATGGAAGGCTCAATATGATGGCCATGGTCATCGCTGTCTCAAGAATTTTCGGCGCGCGCGGCTACGGTGTTAACTCCGTCAGTAATACGTATGCCAGAGAAATTGCACGCAATGTGATGGGCAACCGCCTCACGTGGGCGTCGATGGGCAACCGGTATTTCGGTGTACAAAATGGGATTGATTTTGACCTTAACAATCCCTCAACGGATAAAACCATCTTTCAGCGATATACGATTGACCGCGGGCTTGCCAGTGTCCAGCGCGGCCGGGCGAAAAACAAATTGTTCTTAAAGCGGTTGTTATCTGTTGTCCGCGATCCTAACGACCTATTGACTTACGGCGGCATAACGCCGGAAAACATCAACAACGTTTATGGCGGACTCAAGCCGGCCCGATCACGGATGCTTGTCGGATTTGTGGCCCGTTTTGAGGACCAGAAGCAACCGGACATCATCGCCCAGATGATCAGAGACATTCTTGAACAGAAGAAGGAAGATGTGGGATTTGATTTGGCCATCTTCGGAGCCGGGACGCTGACCGATGTTGCTGACGAATTAAAAGAGTTGGCGACCGCCACATTGAGCCTTCCCAAAGGACAGATTTCGGTGGCCTTTGTTAATGCCTTTACCAGTAAGCCGTCTTTAGTTTTCGCCGGAGTGGATGCGTTTCTTGTACCTTCAAAGTTCGAGCCCTGCGGCATTACCCAATTTTTGTCGATGCGTTACGGCGCTGTGCCGATTGTGCGGGAAACCGGCGGTCTGGCCGATACGGTTACGGAAGGAAAAATTAAGAAAGGGTTTGAGGTTAACGGCGTATGGGTAGAATCGGCGGATGATGAAAATAATTCCCCTGAGTCAACGATATTACCGGGAGAAAAGGTGGACGGCCTATGGACCGGGTTTACCTGGAAGGGTGTGGATGATACTAATCCGAAGCGCCGTTTGATCAATGCGGACGAGCAATATGAAGCTATTCGGCGTGCGGCCATGATCTATTTCAGCAAGCGTGAGATCTGGTGGCAGATTGTGAAGGCCGGCATGCTGGAAAACAATGATTGGGAAACTCAAATCCAGAAATATTTTAATGTGTATAACCGCGCCGCAGATGAGTTAAGGACCGCAGAGTCGAATCTGCTCTTGCCCGGTTCCAGTTCAGCAGTCCTGAGAGCTGTCGGACGAATAATGGCGGTCCTTCCGATGTTCATGTTTGCAGGATTAACTATGATCTCGATCGGAATGCCCATTTCCTTTTCTCAAGAACGATTGGGATACAAAGGCCATAGAATTAAAATTTGGAAGTTTAGAACGCTCCCCAATGAAATTGAAATCAGTCAAAGACGTCGCACAGACTTGGGACGAATCATCAGGCCGTTTGGTTTCGATGAGATTTTCCAAATCTTCAACATTATAAAAGGCGATATGGTTTGGTTTGGTCCCCGGCCCCGTTTTGAAAATGATATTCGCACGATGTCACCGGCACCGGATGAATATTTCGCAGAGGTCGTTGATAAGGATCGTCCGGGAATTTTCTCATGGATTGCGGTCTTGAAACATACGATGGAAT
>JAEUSC010000395.1 GCA_016789035.1 Candidatus Omnitrophota bacterium | reverse complement strand
TTTTCTTTTGCGCAGAATCCGCCAGTATTCTGATAACGTCAGTTCGGGATTTTCCATCAATCTTCCTTAGGTTTCCCCCACCAAATTGGCTGACTGGGTTCCTGACGCGGAGGAGCCGGCAACCGGCCGAAACTATAATATGTTGAGACCCACTTATAGACCTCATCCTTGAATTTAACAAGGTCAGCAATAAATGTTTTCGGGACATAAATCAAATCCCCAGGTTTTACCATTACGTCGTCGGAGCGGTCACCTTTGGTAATCATTTTAAGAAGATTGAGTCTTTTGACATTGCCTTTTCCGGCGGCCCCCCGGATCAGGATGATGCTTTTTAGGCCGGCATTTTCCTGGTCATAGCCACCCGCTTTCATGATCGCTTCCATAACCGTTAAATTGGGTTGCGTATAATACAGCCCCGGCAAATTCACCTCACCGAGAACCATAATCCGACCGGCAGCATTCACCGTCATTTCTACATTCGGATAACGGATGTAACCGGCCAATTTCTGATTCACAAGCAGAGCGGCCTGCTGCCGATTCAATCCTTCCACTTTCACCGCCCCCACAAAGGGCAAGAAAATCTCCCCTTTATCGGAAACCATATACAGAGCCCCGTTCTTTTTGTCTTTATCGGTGTAGACGATCGATAGCGTATCCCCGGGAACGATGATATACCGTGTTTCTTCATCGCCGGTAATGACCTCAAGCTGTTTAAAAATCAACTCCTTATCCCGTTGCAAAGTATCGTAAACGTACCCCCGCTCATCTTCTTTCTGACTTTCCCGAATCTCATGAACCTGGGCCTGAGATTTGACAACATCGGTGTCATAGTAATCGGCATGGCTTTGTCCCATCAAGAACCATTGAACCAAGAAAATCATACATAGAGACCTGCTATGAAATTTCATTTTCACCCCGAGGTTTAAGAAAATGCAGAATCTCTGCCTCTTCTGTGGAATCAACACAACCTCTAATGTAGAGCATCGGGTCGTCCAAAAGATTGATCAGCCGGTTCGACCGGTCCACTTCTCGCTTAATATTTAACAAAATCCGGACAATCGAACGGGTCGGTTTATTGGGATTCGATCCGACAATAATCGCTGTCTCCCCCGTATTTAAATACACCAGGCTTCCAATGGGGTAGATAGAAAGAAAATTGATAAACTTTTTCAAGATTTTCGGATCGAAGATAATGTCCTTTTGCTTAATGATCATCTTAATAGATTCATAAGGCGAAAAGGCCTTACGGTATTTTCGGGAATGCGTCAATGCAACAAAGGCATCGCAAATGGCCACGATCTTGCCGATCGTTGATATTTCGATTCCCGCTTTTCTCATGGGATATCCGTTCCCATCAAACTGTTCATGAATATCAATAACGGCATTGATGATTTTATCGGAAAAGAACGGTTTGAATATTTCTGCAGATTTTTGCGGATGCTTTTGAATGAGAATATTTTCTTCGGCTGTCAATTTCGTCGTCTTCTGAAATAAACTCAAATAATCGGCCATGCCAAAGTCATGGCAAAATGCACACACTGCGATATCCATGACATCGGAACGACTAAGCCCCAAGTTGACGCCAAAAGCCACGGAAAAAATCACATCACTTGTAATATGGACCGAAAGATAATCTTCCTTAGCATCCGCATACGCCAGAAATAAAAGGTCATTAAAAGGGTTCTCTTGAAAGGCCTGGACAACCCTCTCGACAATCTGTTCAATCGCCTCTTTATTAATATTGGTCGTCAAACAGAAACGGACAGCACTGTACAAATCCACATGAATGGACCTATAAAATGCGGCCCCCCTGGCCGGTCCGCCTATCCCATAAGAATCCTGACCATCCTGAGAACTCTTGATCTGCCGTTCGATACTGTTATTTTTGTTGTTTTCGTTAGGATCAGTCATAAAGCCGCCTCGTTGCCACTACACCTTCCAGGCCGATTCGATTTGGGCATTCTTGATCACTTGCTGCAAAACGCCTTCATCAATAATTTCTTTATTCGAAGCATAGCCTTCCAGAAGAGCCATATCGCAAAGTCCATTGATGACACGGGGAACTCCCGACGAGTACCGGTAAACGGTTCGTTTGGCATTGATATCAAAAATAGGTTGCTGGGCTCCGGCAATTCTCATACGGTGCTCAATATAGTGATAACAATCCTGCTCATCTAAAGGGTTCAAATGATAGTCGATCATCAATCGTTGCTTCAATTGCGGCAACTCCTTAAGACGCTTTCGCAATTCCGACTGGCCGATAAGAATGAGTGTTATCAAAAAACGGTCGTTCTGCTGAAAATTCAAAAGAAGCCGAAGTTCTTCAAACGTTTCTAAATCCTGAATGGCCTGGGCTTCGTCAATAATCAGAACCGTCTCTTTGCCCCGATTGATATTGGTAAATAGAATGTCATTAAATAAGCGCAAGAGTTCGCCTTTTGATTCATTCTTATGCAACCCCCCGCCCAATTGATAAATGATTTCGATTAACAATTCATTGGCCGTCAGCCGGGGATTATTGATAAGCGCCATTTCATATTTGGAACCAATCAATTCATTAAGAAACACCCGGCTGAGAATCGTTTTTCCACAGCCATATAAACCTGTCAAAAGCATGGCTCCTTTAAGGTCATTTACTGTATAAAAGAGCCGTGTCAACGCATCTTCATGGGCCTTGGAATAATAGATGTACCGCGGATCCGGCGTTAACTCAAAAGGCTTCTCTTTCAAATTCCAGTACTTTTCATACATAATTATTTCTTCTTCCTAAAATCGCTGATAATTTTCTTCAAAGCCTCTGACTTGATATTTTGCAGATTGATCGTCACCCCCTGCAGTTCACCACTGTTCTCTGGGGAAACCATTTTCTCATCCAAGTTCATCTTTGAACCTTTAGGGACGCCGGCAACAGAAGGATTTTCTTTCTCAACAGAATCCGTTTGATTGGGGTATTGTTCAGCCGTTGATTTTTCAGGGTGGTCAAGTTTCTGACCTAACGAATCCATCTGAGCAGACGATGTAATATTGACGGATCCTTGCGGTTTAAAATTCACAGGGTTCTTTGCTAATAAGGGCTCTTCCTCCGCACCCTTTTCAAACGATGACGACCCCAATGTCTGAGACGCCTCCAAGTCTGCAGGACTGGACTTTGAAGCTGGCTTTATCGTTAAGTTATCCTGAGAGTTGTTTTCATTGGGATGAAAAAACTCCTCCTTATTAAGAGATAAAAGGTTACTTTCCACCGAGTCAGCAATAACTTTGCGCATAGTTTCGAAGTTGCGTTTTGTCAGATACCCCAAGGCCAAAACGCCTACGGACATAACCACAAAAAAGAACGTAAAAAATCTGTAATCAAACACGTTTCCTGTCTTTGTAATTCCGACAGGCATGCTGGATTCAACGGCCACAATCCATCCGGATTCATCAATAGGCAAATATCGGATGACCTGTTGATAGCCCGGAATCGGATTGGCTGCTTTCTCAGGATAGAAAATCCAACCTTGTTTCTGCTTTTGCATTTCGTAAATCAACTTTTTGCTATATCGCTCCCAAAGTACCTGCCCATCAGGCGAACGTTTCGGAGGTTCAAAGGCGTACGTGCCGTCGGCCTGGTTTAAAACATAAACCAGATAACTTCCTTCTTCCTGGCCCTGGATCGCCTCCTTTTTCGTCTTAACATGATGAAGGACAAGCTGCGCCGTCTTATCAATAGTTTCTAACCAAATTTGCGAAGTCTGCCGGAAATATTGTAGAGAGACATATAACACTGACAGTGACATCGTCACTACCAAAATCAATAGCTGACAGAAAAAAAACAAACGTTTAATGACGCCTGGATTTTTCTTCATTACTTTCCTCAACAATTTCCCGCCCAACCAGCATCAGAATGCTGATGATCAGGAAAATTAACGATGCTTGAATCAGCAATATGACGACCGGATAACTGATCCTCGCATGCTCAATAACAAGCGCGCTTAACCCGAGCACTACTGTGATCATGTAAATAAACAAAACCGCTTCATGCTCTTTGAATCCGATATTCATTAGCCGGTGATGAAAATGATCCCGACCGTGATAATCAAGCCATTCTTTAAAGGTGCGAACCTGGCCGTTCTTAATACGGCTGATGGTTATATAAATCACATCGAAAATAAGC
>JAEUSC010000382.1 GCA_016789035.1 Candidatus Omnitrophota bacterium | reverse complement strand
CTTCTTATCTGCAAATCGCCGGACACGTTCAATGTCGGAAGCTTTCTCTACAAATGACAGGCCGAAGGTATGAACGCCGTGACGAAGTCCAAAATCGATATGCTCAAAATCCTTTTTTGTGACGGCATTCACAGAAATCTTGGCGCCGGGAAGATTGATACCTTTATGCGAAGAGATCGGACCACCAATAATAACCCGGCAGGTAATTTCTGTATTGTAAACGCGAGCAACTTTCAGTTGAATAAACCCGTCATTCAGATATATCACGCTGTCCTTAGACACACTCTTCGGCAATTGATTGTATTGTACGGAAATAATCTTGGCATTGCCATCCAACGACCGAGTAGTTAATGTAACAGTCTCACCCTTTTTTAACATGACCGGCCCATTGGGAATCTTTCCGAGTCGCATTTTGACGCCTGGCAGGTCGATTAAAATTTCAACCACACGCCCCAGCCGTTGAGCGCCTTCACGCACGTGACGGATATCCGCCGCGTGCTGCTCATGAGTGCTATGAGAAAAATTTAGCCGTGCCACATTCATACCCTTGGCGATCATTTGTTCAATGATGCGTGGGTCACGGCAGGCAGGACCGATGGTGCATACAATTTTTGTTTTATGGGAGGGTAATTTCATCAATTCCTTTTAATTTTTATAATTATCTTTGACACAACCAACGTATTGTACCGAAAGACCAAACTGGTTGCAATTTAACCCTGTGAAATATTTTTAAGTTTTGGACTAGACTTCCGCAACATAAGAATCCAAGAAACGCTTAAAGTTTTTTCTCGCATGACTGATCGCGATGGCATTGGCATGTGCTTGACTCAAGGCCACCGCGCCTTGAACAATCATCATCATAAAACCGGCAACGTCTTCAACGTTAAGCGCTTTATAGCGCCGATCTGATTTCTTCAACTGGCTGACCATCATAGATATCGTTGCCTTTAGAACACCGTTGCGCTCTTGAATCATCCTGCGAATCTTTCCCTTAGTTTCCGGGACTTCGCTGGAAATATTCATGAGCCCGCACCCGCGGTAAGAACAGGCCTCCATCCAGTTTTCAAGAAACATAAAGATTGCCATCAATTGATCATAAGATTTCTTTTGCTTAGAAACCTCTTTTTGTAGCAGATCCATCCATTTTTCATGAGAGACCTTTATGTATTCCACACACAGATCGTCTTTCGATGGAAAATTGGAATAAAAACTTGCCTTACAGACCTCCGCCTCTTCAATAATCTGGTTAATCCCCGTTGCCAAATATCCCTGCGAAAAAAACAACCGCATGGCGGTATCCAAAATTCTCTGCCGAGGACTTTTTTCTTGTTGCGCCGGCTCCATAACACTCTTTCTCTAATTCAACTTGACAGACAGACTTGTCTGTATTATCTTTTCTTCATCAAGAATATACCAGAACGCGAAGCGTTTCAAGGCTTCCAACCAACAAAAGGAAAAAAACCATGAATCAAAATAACTGTTCTGAACACAGCCGTCAAGCGTATCATATTCTAAAATTTGCTTTTACAGTTGCCCCAATTCTTGCGGGAGCCGACAAATTCACCAATTTTCTGACCCAATGGTCCCAGTATCTTGCACCAGCGGTTGCCAAAATCATTCCGTCTTCGGTGCTGATGCCTGCAGTCGGTGTTGTAGAGATTAGCGCGGGAATCTTAGTCGCCCTCAAACCCCGAATCGCCGCTTACATTGTTTGTGTGTGGCTCATCCTAATTATCGTTAACCTCCTGCTGATCCCCGGCTATTTCGACGTTGCCTTGCGTGATTTAGGATTAGCCCTAGGCGCCCTGGCTTTGGGACGCTTGAGCGAGGATCATGCCAATTAATCCTTACGCCTAACTCATAAGCCAGCTGTTAAACTTGGCGCGAGACAGATGGCTTATGAGTTTTAAATAGTTCTTCCCAAAAGCTCTTCCCTCCGTAGAATACTGCCCATGACCACTGCTGCAGACGTTATCATTATAGGCGCAGGAGCTGCCGGTTTAATGTGCGCTATTGAATCCGGCAAACGCCATCGCAAAACCATTGTCCTGGAACACAACGATGCCATCGGAAAAAAAATCCGCATTTCCGGAGGAGGGCGCTGCAATTTCACCAACATTCATGCGACCTCAAAAAACTATCTCTCAC
>JAEUSC010000379.1 GCA_016789035.1 Candidatus Omnitrophota bacterium | reverse complement strand
TAGTTGACCACCGGCTTTTCACCTGTCACATGCAAGGCCAATAGGGCCTCGACCCCTTCGACAGTTCCGGTCATGAACGCTTTGCGAGACGCCTTATAAATATTGGCAAACCAGTTTTCAACCATGGTGCTGCGGGTGACGACTTGCTTGGAAATCGAAATCTGATCTTTAGGATTTTCTTCGTTATATTTCAGGATAGCCGCCACCAATTGGCCAAATTCATTAAAGGTCATCTCGGTCTGGACACGGCCTTCGGAGTCAACCGGATAAAATCCTTTGGTGCCGTCTTCCTTGACACCGAAATCAATGCTGGTCCCTTCCGGTTGAATGAGGTAGCGCAAGACGCCTTCAAAAAGCGGAACATCCGCTGATTTGACACCATACGCATCATAAACTTCCTGCGAAACGCTCAGGTTCGACTGACGTCCCGTCATCGGCGAATCATAAATGCGACGGGTAAACAGAACAGGAAGCTTCTTGTCCTTAAGGGCTTGATCGTATTCAGCCTTGGTCTGCACAACCGTAATATCTTTGTCGGATTGTGTTCCTTTCAAATTCAGCTCCGAGATATGCAGCTGGGAATAATAGTTCTGGGCTTTGACAGCGGCTTCTTCAAGCTCTTTACTTTCGGAAACCAGGCCGGAGAGTGAAATGACAAACGTCATGTCATTGGCCACTTCCTGGGCTTCGTCAAAAATCCACAAGGTATCCTTGAACCGGTAATCAAATGCAGCTTTGACCGCCTGTCGGTCTCTAAAGACAATCGGACCAAAACCGGCCTGACGGTAAGACCAGAAGAGGAAGGCATTGGGATCTTTCAGCGTGTTAATAAATTCTTTTTCGATGGCATCGGTCGATTTACCGGCCTTCTGAGCCTTCTGGAATTCTTCGACAATCGCGTCCATATTCACGAACCGGACTCTCTGAACGTCTTCGTCACTCCAGCCTTTGGCGCGGAAGAAGGCCCGTGCCGTTTCCTGATAACTCATCGGAAATTCTTTAGACGGCGGATTGCTGCTGGTAAACTTGGCAATTTCAGCAGGGTTCTTGACCACATAGTTACCGGCGTTATTGCCCATATAGCGGTCAGCAACCAGTGCGATGTTTCCGGAATAGGACTTCCCTTGACCCGGAGCGCGCTTCACACCGTATTCATTTAATAAACCTTCGGAAACCTCAACCTGCTGATCTTTAAAGTCATAGGTCTCAAATCCCGGCTGACTGCGGTAAGTCTTTAATATCTGGTCAGCAACCTCTTTGACAGCTTTGGTCTTATCAGAATTGAACTGCTCAGACACCTCGGCAAATTCTTTAACATCCGGTTTAAAGTAGGCTTCATTCTGCGACTGAGCGCGGGGTTCCTGCCCATTGGATGAAATTTCTGGGAGTTCCTGGGTGGTCGCCGAAGATCTAGACTCCGGCTGCGGGCCAGCGAGTTTAATACCATACTCAATGCTGCGGGCTTCTTGTCGGGCGGCGTTTCGGTTTTCAATCGGCGTAACAGCACCAACTCCCAAGTTTCTTGCGGAACCAAACATTTCCCCTTGCTCAGTGACGTCCACAGGGTTCAACATCTGCGCGACGGTTGGTCCTCCTGCTTGCTGCGCGAAATAATCTCTAACCTCGATTGACATTTCATCATTTGTAAGACTATTTCTAATCTCATCCCAAATTCTTGGTTGTTCAATCTTCAATCGTTTTAGATATTTAACAGACACATCACCCGGGGCCTGTATCACAAATCTTTCACGTTCGACATAGTCATAATTAATTGGATTGTTAGTTGCCGGTGTATTTTTCTTTGTAACAATGTCACCGGGATCAATAACAAGCAAACGACCTTCAGGCGTCTTATGAATTTGCAACTCTTGATAATTATTAATTCCCTGTGCTTTTAGCCGAGCAATGATCTGTTCCAAATCTTCGTATGTTTGTTCCGTGCTATTTTTATAATTCATTTCCCCAGGAACAATGTCTGTAACGACATTCAATCGACCCTGTGCATCCGTAAAGATCCCATGGAATCTAGCTCCGATACCAAGATCATCAGATAAAAACTTTGCGGACTGAACTTCGATAAGCGTTGCCTGAGCATCATTTGGATAGGTTTTTGCAAGTAAAGGAATATCATTACCGTTTTCATCACGGACAGATACTAACCGAACGAGTCCATATCTTCCTGCAAGCGTACTTTCACCGAACGAAATGTTTTCTATTCTGTAGGGTGTAATCACAGGAATATTCTCAGAGCTCACTTGGGGGGCTCTCAACTCTAAAGAGTACGGAAGCATACTCGAAGTAATGTCTTTAGTGTTAATTGCTTTCTGAATTCCATCTTTTCTGCTTGCAGGTGAAATAGGAGTTTCGGCCCGCGCTAAAGCCATTAATCTCTCAA
>JAEUSC010000375.1 GCA_016789035.1 Candidatus Omnitrophota bacterium | reverse complement strand
GATAAATCCAAACCGTAACACAGTCCAATTAATGGCTTTCATTGACACCTGCACAAGTAGAAGTTTTAATTGAGTTCAAAGTTTGACCGTGGAGGAGAGAATTCTGAAAAGTACACACCGTGATTAGCCTGCCTATATTCTTGCCAAGGTTTGATTATGGTCACGGGAATTAAGCCCCAAGAAATCGACCAGATTGACATTTTGTATACTTAAGATCTGCGGGACAAAACCTTGGATATTGAGCTCATCCAGCGGCTGTTGGCTCAATGGAAGCGGCGTCCCATCGCCGTCACGCCGGATTTGCATATTCATTAGTTTAGGATCGAGTGCGATACCACCCAGCTCATCCGGTTTTTGCTGGTCCGCTGTTTCTTTCAACGAGTTAACATCGATCACGGCACCGTGACTATTCTGTCTTTTCTTAGCATAAAAATACAGAAACCATGCTCCACCAAACACCCCCAAGCCCAAGCCTAACAACATAAGCTTCGTACCCACAGTTGTCATCTCACCCCGGCTTACGCCTAATAAGCTCAAAGCCTCACGAATCGCTAATTGCTGCGTACGGATGGCGCTAATATTAGTAGCACCACCAACAAGGGCAGCGCGAAGGGATTTTATGATTTCGTTACGATTTACAATGCTTCGTAAAGCGGTCAAAACCGCCTCTCGGTTCCCATCAATTTCCATCCCTTTCACATTATCTTTTAGTATTCCCTTTTGACGCATTTGGGACCAGGCCTCTGCCGCGCGGGGACCGATAATGTCATCCGTTAATAATTCGACCAGCGCCGGAGCCGCCTGCGGCCCCATGGCCACAACCCATTCCGTGCGTCCGTTAGCCAACAGCCGATAAACCTCTTGTCTTTGATAAAACGACCCCGCGTTAACGACCGATGATACTTGAACGTTTATGGGTGCCGGTTTCAATTGTGTTATTGCGACGGTAGCCTCATTAAATCCCGCTGCTTGGGCCGGTATCGGAACCGCGCTCCAGAGATATAACGCGGTGCCTAGGGCAAGGGCGGTGGAAGTAAGAGTTCCGTTATCTTTTTTTGAAGGTGCTTGTGCTGAATCTCGCCCGGATCGTTCCACTTTTTCCCAGTAGGCTTCCTTGTCGACAACCCAATCATACACAAAAGAACCATATTCATAATGCACAAGTTCTTGATGGCGTTCTTCGGCATGATATTGATATTGAAATTCCCCTCTACCGTCACCCAATAAAAACAATGCTTCACTTGCAGTATTATAAAGTTCGTAATCAACCGTCTCACGTAATGGCCTATTTAATAGATTTGCCATTTGTTCGATTGCACCCTTATCCCTTGTTTTAACAAACTCGGTGATTAACTGCTCCACAGCAACTTGGGCTGCAATTTGGACTTCGTATTTATTGTCGTTTAGGTATTCTAAAATACTATTGAGTTTCTTGGCTTCAACTAATTTCTCAATAATACGGGTTTTATAAGTGGACAAAAAACGATATGTTAAGCCTAAAAATCCTAGACCCGGAGCCAACAAAATCATTACCCATTGTTTAGTATCACTTTGTTTTTGCCACCAACTGGCCTCCATTACCTCTAACCCCCACTTGGCGTCGTTACGAACATCGGTGTCGCTGTCACTTAGGGCATCCTGTAATATAGGAATAACCGAATTGTTTTTAATTCTACTAAGTATCCCACCGACTGTGCGACGAACTTCGACATTTTCGTTTTTTATTCCATTAAAAAGTAATGATGGATTAGATGCTGCAAAATTTTGTAAAGCTTGGAGAACCTCTTCACGGACATAATTGTCCCCAATATAGTTAAAAAGAACAGAGACTACCTTCTCATCGCTAAAATCCTTCAAAGCTTCTACTGCATCTCGACGAACATATTTATTCTTTAAAGCCTCAATCAAGCCATCAATAGCTTGATTATTGCCTATGTTTTTTAATCCCCTTAATGCATTTTGGCGCACCCTCCAATCTTCATCCTTCAACGCTTCAATCAACACAGGGACGATAGATGGACCAATTTGAACAACCGCATTCACATATCCTGCACTCAATAATTCCAAAATATTTTCTTTATCCACTGGACGACTTTGGGAAACTGTTGTTTCGCCTTCGGAAGTGTCATTGGCCTGCGCCACACGGATCGCCTGACCTTTATCATTGCTTTCACCAGCAATGCCCTGCACCAAAACCGTTTCTCCAACTGGTTTTGTTGCTTGTGAAATTTCGATAGCCTGAGCTGGAGTTGGAGCAAGCCAGATGGACAACGATGTGGCCAGGGCCACAAGGCCTGTCTTAAGCGTAAACCCGCCGGAAAAATATTTCCTGGGAATCGTTTCGCCGGTTGATTGATTGACATCTTCCCTAATATAATTGAATACGCCTTTCTTAAATGCCTCTAGATACTGCCGGTAAATGCCCTCGATCTGCTCTGGATTAGCATTGTCGACTCCCTTGATCTTTTTCTGATCGGCATAAACCTTGGATAAAATGCTTTCCTTTAGTACTTTTTTATACCACGTCGCTAAAATCATGGCCTGATACATTTGCCGTAACTGCGCGAAATGCTCGCCTTCATTGACCTGCTTTTCCAAAACCGGGAGGACAATCGTTCGGACAGCCTGGCTCGCGGTGGTCCGTTGGGACGCGTTGATCTGGCCCGGAGCATGACTATTTTTAAGCGCCGCATCCTTGTCCGGAGACAAGGACTTCGCGCTGTCCTTCTGATTGGACAGCGCTACGTAATCCTCTTCCAGCATGACCTTGAGCTTGCTTCGGATGATCATGACCTTGCCGTTGTTTTCCCAAACGACCGCATCGGATGGAACGATCCACACCTTGTTGACCGTTTCAATCGGGATATCGCTTTGGGAAACACCGGTTTTGGCATAAACTTCTTTCCAAAATTTCTGACCCAATTCATCTTCCGGATAAATGAGTGACGCGGTCAACTGTTTTAGCACATAATCCGCGGCCAGAAGATCACGCCCCATGAGCGTATTTCCAAAGCTTTTTTCGATGACCTTACCATGCTCATACGGCGAAAGATTGACCCACAGATCATCCTCCGGCATGGTCAAAGCGGTTAAAAAGTAGGTCATGATTTTACGGGCTTCTTCGGTGAGGGCCGGACCCTGCAAATGACTGTTGCCGGTGTCCATGAGGAAATCGAACTTCAAAGCATTCTCGGGATGAATAACCAGCCCCTTGAGTGTCAGAGGCATAAACATGGCGGCGGGCGCTACCATCTGACCCGGGACTGGAAGGCTTTTAAGATTAAAGCCCTGGGCATAAGAATTTTGTAATAACTGACAGCAAAACGCAATGCAAACAATTAGAGAGACAATCCGTCGGAACATTCGCCACCTAAAGTTGATCAGTTTATTTCTTAAAGCAGCCCTAAGCAAACCGTGGGATGCCGAAAGTATCACATATATTGAAATCATTTACAAATTTTTTATTGGCCTCACCTATCTTTATGACGTCTCTTGTGGGGCCGGTTGAGAAGCCTGAGCCTTGTTTAACTCATCGATGGCTTGAGCGGCCGAAGCCAACCCGGGTTTCAGTTCCAAGGCCTGAAGAAAATCCGCACGGGCTTTGTCATAACTTTTCATGTCCAAAAATACGTATCCCCGTTCTAATAAAATCTGCTCATTGGTTGTGTCTCGCTTCAGGGCTCTGGATAAATCCGACAATGCTTCTTCAAGACGGCCCATCTTTGCATAAGTCAATCCCCGCACGCGATAGGCATTCATGTCTTTCGGATTCTTTTTCAAAAACTGCGAATAGTCCCTTACGGCCTTGTCATAAAGTCCTAACTCTTCGTAAATCTTACCCCGGTTAAAAACACTGACCAGATCCTGAGGGTCCAAGTCATAGGCGGTTGAGAAATCAGACAAGGCAATGTCATAAAGCCTTTTCTCAACGGCTGCCATTCCGTGTCCAAAATAAAAGTCCGCCCGTTGCGAATCCAGTGAAATGGCCTTTTCGTAATCTTTCAACGCCTTATCAAAAAACTCCAGCTGGTGAAAAATCTGGCCTCGCTTGGCATAAACCTCTTTATCTTCCATGCCCAGCGCAATAGCCTTGGAAAAATCACCGACCGCACCGTCAAGCAACCGTTGTATGCTAAAAGAAATCCCCCGGTTAAAGTAAGCCTCAGCAAAATCGGGTTTCAGCTCAATACACTTTGAAAAATCCCTGACCGCCTCTTCGTATTGGTGTTTGTTCGCGTAGGCCAATGCCCGTTTATGATAAACAATCGCCTCATTGGGCCGCAACGCAATGGCCTGAGTGTAGTCGGCAATAGCACTGTTAAGCACTCCCAAACTATTGTAGGATTCTGCCCGCCCCACAAAGGCATCAAAATTATTAGGATTTAGAAACAAGATTTTATTGTAATCGAAAACCGCCCGGTCATTCATGCCGAGCTTGAAATGGGCTTGAGCTCTTTGCTGGTAGGCCTGAAGGTAGGAAGGATCGGCCGCTATGGCCTGAGAGAAATCTTCGATCGCGCTCTGATAACGCCCCTGCTGCGCTTTTAGCAGACCGCTTTGAAAAAACTGTTCTTCGCTCAAAGCAAAAAGCGACGACGGAAACAACAACAACGACACAATCAAAAACAAGACCAGCCTCAGTGAGGAAGGATCTATGCGCATTTTTGAATCACCCCTTATCAGACCCTTGGGTTAGACGGAGAATTGATCCCGAACAACGGCATTTTGATACGTCCCGCACGAAGAACAGATGTACGTGTACGTCGTTCGAAAATAACGAGTTTTCTTTCGTTGAAACGTTTTTTGACTGCAATCGATGATAATAAACTCCTGCATGGACACTTCTTGACGGTTGGGCTCCACCACCAGGCGGTGACCACGGCTCGTGATTTCCTCATAAGCACCGCACACATTGCAATTTAAAATATCCATGCGCTGAGTCAAATCAATGCCTTTGGCCCGGGCATCGTCAATGATTCCTTTAAGATCAGAGACCAGTTTACGATATTCCTTGGATTCTGAGGGTTCGTCTTGA
>JAEUSC010000360.1 GCA_016789035.1 Candidatus Omnitrophota bacterium | reverse complement strand
CAGAAGAGGCAACAGCTCGATGTGGGAGGAATTTAAAATCTGTTCACAAATACTGCGTTCAATGAGCTCGCCAGCTAAAGAACGTTCGGCGAGGTTAAGATAAAATGTTCGATCCATCATGTGTAAAGTTGACTTCCTTGTTTCTTAAATTCTTCGGCCTTTTCCTGAAGACCTTTTTTCAAAGCATCCGTGTCTTGCAAGCCCTGTTTCTCGGCATATTCCCGGACGTCCTGCGTAATTTTCATGGAGCAAAAATTGGGACCGCACATTGAGCAAAAGTGCGCCAGCTTGGCCCCCTGCGCCGGAAGCGTTTCATCATGAAATTCTTCAGCGGTTTCAGGATCAAGACTCAAATGAAACTGGTCTTTCCAACGGAATTCAAAACGCGCCTTGGACAATGCATCATCCCGTTCACGGGCACCGGGATGTCCCTTGGCCAAATCCGCAGCGTGAGCGGCAATCTTATAAGCAATGATCCCGTCTTTGACATCTTTTTTATTTGGCAGACCTAAATGTTCCTTCGGGGTGACATAGCATAACATCGCAGTTCCAAACCAGCCGATCATGGCGGCTCCGATCGCAGATGTAATGTGATCATAACCCGGAGCGATGTCGGTCGTTAAAGGACCTAATGTATAAAACGGAGCCTCCTGACAGATGGAGAGTTGCTTTTCCATATTGATCTTGATCAAATGCATGGGAACGTGGCCGGGCCCTTCGATCATGGTCTGCACATCATGCTTCCAGGCGATCTTGGTGAGCTCACCTAATGTTTCTAACTCCCCAAATTGCGCGGCATCATTGGCATCTGCAATCGACCCGGGACGAAGACCATCACCTAATGAGAAGCTGACGTCATATTGCTTCATGATTTCGCAAATCTCTTCGAAATGGGTATACAGAAAATTTTCTTTATGATGCGCCAGACACCACTTGGCCAAAATGGACCCGCCGCGGGAGACGATTCCAGTCACGCGCTTAGCCGTCAAAGGAACATATCTTAATAACACGCCGGCGTGAACCGTGAAATAATCCACTCCTTGCTCGGCCTGCTCGATCAACGTATCGCGATAAATTTCCCACGTTAACTCTTCGGCCTTGCCGTTGACTTTTTCAAGCGCCTGATAAATCGGGACCGTCCCAATAGGAACAGGGGAATTTCTTAAAATCCATTCACGCGTTTCATGGATATTTTTACCTGTTGAAAGATCCATGACCGTATCCCCGCCCCAGCGGATCGACCAGGTCATCTTCTCAACTTCTTCGGCAATGGAAGAACTGATGGCGGAATTGCCGATATTGGCATTAATTTTGACTAAAAAGTTGCGGCCAATGATCATCGGCTCAATTTCCGGGTGATTGATGTTAGCCGGAATGATAGCGCGTCCGCGCGCCACTTCATCCCGAACAAACTCGGGACTCAAATTTTCACGAATCGCTATGTATTCCATTTCCGGGGTGATCATTCCACGCCGGGCATAATGCATTTGGCTGACATTCTTGCCAGATTTGGCGCGTAACGCGCGGCGAACACCCGGAAACCGGATCGGCAGGACATTTGCATCCGCTTCCCGCTCGCGGCGGTATTGGGATGTCGGTTCTGCCAACTCCTGGACATCTCCCCGCTCGAGAATCCATGACTTTCGTAACGGCGGCAGGCCTTGGCTAATGTCGACCCGGACGTCCTCATCGGTATAAGGACCAGCCGTGTCATACACGCGAATAGCTTTATTAGGAATTTTAGTGTTATTGGGACCGATCGTGTCTGACAGGGCAATTTCCCGGAAAGGAACACGGACGTCTTTATGAATTAGGCCGGACTTATAGACCTTGCGAGAGCCCGGCAAAGGTTTGTAACTTAATAAATTGGAATCAGGAAGTTGTTCCCGTTTGGACGTCTGAGCGTGAAGCGACATTGTAAACCTCGATTGTGGTCATCATTGACAATTCGATGGGCATTATATTACAAAGATTCTTGGAAGGCAAAGAAAAGTTCGGAACCGCAAACCATTCCAAGCAAAAACGGAACAATTGCGTTAATTATCGAATTAAGCGGCTGAAAAAAGGGCCGTTTTATACGTCAACTAAACGACGTCCCGCAGCCGCAGGATGAGGAGGCATTCGGATTTTTATACTTAAATCCGCTTTCTTTAAGGGTATCGATGTAATCAATGTGGATTCCTTTAAGGAACGCCACACTTTCCTGATTGATGATGATGCGAAGACCGTCCTGTTCACAGGTCACATCGTTATCGTAAGGACTTTTCTGGAATTTCATTTCGTAGGAAAGACCGGCACATCCGCCGGTAACAACACCAACGCGCAGGGCATAACCGTCCTTGCCGTCTTTGGCCATCATGGATTTGACCTTTTCAACCGCCGATGGCGTAAGAACCACAACCGGTTGATTAGGAGCTTGGGAAGTTGTTTGAGTATGTTGTTCCATTTTTCACCTCACGGAGACTATAACATAAGCTTTTACACTTATCAATTTGTTAAATTCTCGGACGGAAAACGTTTCATTTTCGAAGTTCCAAATCAACCAATAGGCCGTCCTGCGGTTTGGTGGACACTCCAGCCTTGATATTGATACCGGCATTAACGGCACGCAGCTTAAAAACTTTGACCACGGCCCCCACTACGAGTCCAACCTCCAGCTGGCCCAGATACTTTCCGGGACAAACACGGGCGCCGTAACCAAAACCGAAATGCAAAAAATCCTTAGGCACATATCCGTGCTTGGCCAGACCGTCCCAGCGCTGCGGTGCAAATTCGCTGGCCGGAAATCCTGTAACCGAAACTCCCCAGAAATCCTCGCACCGATTCGCATGCCAGACATCTAACAGAATATGCGTTCCTTTCGGGATACACATCCGGCGCTTATCAACCGTCTCAATCCAAGTGTCACCGGTGGCCTTGCGGGGAAGAAAATACAACGACGGCGTCAAACGCAACGTCTCTTCCAAGACCCAATTTAAATGTTTGGCCTCATTTAAATTCTCCGGCGTGTAGGTATTGATGTCTCTGATTTCCTGAAAAACAGCCTCCTGGAGCCCCGCATCGTTGGCGACATGAAACAATGCCCATGCCGCAAATGATGTTGTGGCCTCCAAGGCACCGGCAAGAAAAACACGGATGTTGCTGCGTAACGCCGCATCTGGCACATCCGATTTAAACTGACCCCACAACCCCCGCCCTTCTTTGCGAGGGGCAAGCGCGATTGAAGTTAATTCTTCAAAGACTGCATAATCCTTTTTGATTCGCGCCATAGCCGGGGTCAGTGTCGGCAAATGACTGACAGGAATGCCAATTTTATTCATCACGGTATCGCTAACAATATGATCAATCACCCGCTCTAAGGCCGGCGTAAATTTATTACGGATTTCGTCATAGGAAAGCTGTGCTCCAAAAAAATTATTAACCAGCATCTCAAGCATGACCGCCTTGATTTCCGGCTCAAGTGAAAGCCGGTGCGTTTTTTGACCGCTTTTTTGCAAAAGCGATTCCAGTGCCTGAATGCGCTTTTGAATTGTGAGACGAAATGTTTCTTCAAAATCGTGGAATCGTTCCGGCTGAAACAGCGTAGATTTATT
>JAEUSC010000356.1 GCA_016789035.1 Candidatus Omnitrophota bacterium | reverse complement strand
AATGGATTTTATCCTTTGAGGGTTTCGGCAGAAAATGAAATTATTGGGTTAAATATTTCTGAACACCGTTCCAAAAACGAGATTTTTGATTTGTTGACAATGATGAAAGAGCAGGCCAAATCCAAGGATTTGAGCATGCGTTCGGAAGTCTCTCCGTTTACGGAAGTGGGCCAGATTGCACAGCATTATAATATTGTTTTGGATTCACTTCAGGAGGCATTGGGCCGAACCGAAGCCATTGTGCAGACGGCGAAAGATGCCATCGTCACTTTTTCTGCGGAGAGTTTTCAAATCAGTTCCGTAAATCCCAGCACGGAAAGTACATTCGGATTTCAAGCGTCAGAAATGATGGGGCAGCCGATGGATGTCCTTTTCGAAGCGGGACGATCCGAGTTAAAGAGAATCATTGATAACGATAAAAATGAAAAGGATCCGGATCCTCAGTTGAAAGTCATTTGTAAACGAAAAGACGGGACTTTGATTCCCATGGAAATCACTTTGGTGGAGGCCAAATTAAACGGCAAGATTTTCTATACCGCAACGTTTCACGATATTTCCCAACGGGGGATCTTTACGCAGCAATTAGAAATTCAGACCCATGAGCTGCGACATTTGAATGCGAATCTTCAAGAGCAAAAAACCATTATTGAGCTCATCGGAAATGTGGCAACTATCGCCAATGAAGTGGCATCTATCGAAGAAATGATGTCTAAGATTATGGCCTTTGTCGGCGACTATTTTGATTGGCCGATCGGTCATGTATATTTAAGAGACAGGGACAATAAGCAGGATTTTCTTTCAACAGATATTTGGTATGTCAGCGGTCCCGTGAATTTGAACCCGTACCAGAATGCGATGAAGGACAGAATTGAGCGGGTTTCATCGTCATCGTTGATAGGAAAATGTATTAGTCAGGCGGCTTCACAATGGACCCAGCAAATTCCTGATGAGCTGAAAATTGTGGGCGAAGTCACTATCTGCGGTCACTTTGCTTTTCCGGTCTTGGTCGACTCCGAGGTGGTTGCTGTGGTCGAATTTTTCGCAAAAGAGGCCACCGGTATGACCCAATCGGTTCAGGACGTCATGCCTAATCTCGTCGCTCAACTGGGCCGCATTTTCGAGCGGCGAGCAGTTCTCTCCAAGCTGTCCGAATCTGAGCAGGTATTTCGCAGCATTTGTTCCTTAGCTCATGATCCGATTGTTATGATGGATGACAGAGGAAAGATCTCATTTTGGAACCAATCGGCTGAGCAGCTGTTTGGCTATGTGTCAGTAGAAGCTATCGGTAAAGAGCTTCACGAGCTGTTGGCTCCTGCTAGGTACCATTCGCAAATTTATAAGGCTTTACCGCACTTTTGGAAAACAGGCCAGGGTGAGATTATTTCTAAGCCCCGTCAAATCATGGCCAAAAAGAAAAACGGCGAGGAATTCCTTGTGGAGATTGCGATTTCAGCGGTTTCCATCCGAGGCAAATGGCATGCGATCGGCATCGCCCGCGCGTTGACCTCACGGTCTATGTAATAAGCGTAAATTTTACGCTCAAACCGATACGATTAGCTAATCACTTCTTCCTACCTGGTATCTTAGTACCTTCATTCGTTTTTACGGCTACTTTAATCGTGCATGAAAGCGGTTTCCGGATTACCTCCTTAGCGCCTGCTGATTCAGGAGTTTGGATGATATAGTTGTGTGTGAGATTCATATAATATTATCTATATATATCTAGGAGGTCTCTGTGAAAATTGAGCAGAAGATGTGGTCTTATCAGAGCGGTTGGAGCCCAAATAAACCAGGTGATCTGAATTCGAAAGCTGATCTGGTTTTTATATTTGGAGCGACTGCCCTTCTTAAAGATCAGAAAACGTTTCAGGAATTGAAGTCGGCCTATCCCAAAGCACATATTTTGGGCTGCTCGACTGCCGGTGAGATATATGGAACCCAGGTCACGGATGAAGCTCTGATTGTAACAGCGGTCCATTTTGATCATGCGGCTGTTAAGTCAGCTAGGATTCAGCTTAATCCGGGTGAGTCAAGTTTTCAGGCCGGTCAACGGATCATGGAAATGTTAGATAAAAACGACCTTCGTCATGTTTTTTTACTTTCGGACGGCGTCCATGTCAATGGCAGCGAATTGGTCAAGGGGTTAACGAGTTTAATGCCTGCCGATGTTTCTGTAACCGGTGGTCTTTCCGGTGATGGGGACAGATTTAAAGAAACGTTCGTATTAAGCGATGATGTGGGAAGGGTTGATACAGTGGCTGTTGTTGGCCTTTATGGCAGCCGGCTGAAAGTCAATTACTGTTCTGCCGGGGGGTGGGAGCCGTTTGGTCCGCAACGGTTGGTGACCAGATCAAAAGCAAACGTGCTTTTTGAATTGGACCATCAATCGGCGTTGGCTTTATATAAGGAATACTTGGGAGACTATGCCAAAAAGCTGCCGGCTTCGGGGCAGTCGTTTCCATTGAGTTTAAAAACAAAGCACGATGAGTGGGTCATTCGCTCGGTTCTTGCGGTCAATGAGAACGACCAGAGTATGACTTTTGCCGGTGATGTCCCGGAGGGGGCGTATGTGCGGTTAATGACGGCCAATCCGGAAGGTCTTATTCAAGGGGCCAGGCAGGCGGCTCAAGGGAGTATGGTTCGTGCAGGCAGTGCGCCGGAACTGGCCATTTTGACAACATGCGTTGGCCGAAAAATGGTTTTGGGCCAGCGGGTTGAAGAAGAGGTTGAAATTGTCCGTGAGGTTTTTGGAGATAATACTGTTATCACAGGATTTTATTCTTACGGAGAAATTTCTCCGTTTGCGGCTCAAGGCAGTTGTGAACTTCATAATCAAACGATGGCTATCACCACACTGGCGGAAGTTTAACGGAGTTTTTTCATGGATGAAATACATCCGTTACTCAAAAGACAGTTGAAGAAGTTTCTGGGAATTGAAGACGGTCTGCCAAAGGACAACAACGATTTCTATTCAATGGTCAATCAATCCTATTGGCAGGCCGATCGGGATCATAACAAACTGCAGCGTTCATTGATGCTCAGCTCCCAGGAGCTTTTTGATAGGAACAAGGAATTACAGGCGGTTTTCCAAACCTTTCCGGACGCCTTTTTCCGCATTGATCATTCGGGGACCATACTGAGTCATAAGATATCCAGGCAAGATGAAGATGTTTCCGTTCCCGAGAAAT
>JAEUSC010000334.1 GCA_016789035.1 Candidatus Omnitrophota bacterium | reverse complement strand
GAAAACGAGAAACCTGAAACAACCGCAATGCGAGTTTTTCTTCACGATGATGAAGAAGCCTACCTTTTGGCATTCGATGCGTATCTTTATTACATTCTTGCAGAAAAATTAACTCACCATAAATTTCAGAATACAACCCCCGACTTTAGCGATGGTAAATTGCCTCAATTTAAGGCGGCAATCGAACAACATTTTAAAGACTGTGGAAAGAGTGGCCACTGTTCAATTCGACAGCGTAAAGATGGGAATAAGCATATTCTATTGATCGCCCGGGGCGATTTCATGAGAACACACTTAGTCTTTGATGACCAGCAAGGTAAACCAGATATCAGATCGTTTAGGCCAGCTAAAGAAGACATGCTAGTTTTTGACGTGGACAAAAATATTTTGAGCATGAGTCTTAGTACAAGAAGTGACGATGATAAGAAAAAGTACTTAGAGGTATTCGGCGGAGCTTTTTTGAGCGTAAGTGAAATTAACGATAGTGTGTTAAGCGACTCTCTTATTGATCTTGATCCGATAAAAAACGGAACATTTAATTATGGCGGCAATGAGCATATTGCGTCCGTTAAGTTGACAGAGGTTAATGCAAAACTACATGGCGGCTTCTTGCGGATGTCACTTAAATCAAATGATCTTAGTAGTCTTCAGGGATTTGGGTTAGGTGCAAATGGCAATGCGGAATACATAGCTGTTAAGCTTAAATTTTCAATAAAACGCGAAGGAAAGCGGAACAGGACGATAATTGTAGAAATTAGGCCGCCGGAAAATAGCAAGATTCCTCAAAAAAGAGAAAAACAAATAATTGAAGATTACCTCCGAGAACAAGGAGTGTTGCTTGTCTGAAAAATTGCTCGCACATTTACTTAGATACGCTGAAGAATCTTCTACGATTAAATTCTTTGAGAGCGATCTAGTTCAAATTTCATCGTCGGGATTCACAGCGCTCAAAGGTCAGAAGTATTTGACTTTCGACCAATATGATTTCGAGAAAGAAATTTATTTTGATAAAAAGGGCAATGAAAGATTTGTCCGGCGGATAAAAGGAAAATGGATTGCATTATCAACAGAGAATCCTGAAATTTCTCCTTTGCAGTTGAAAGATCAAAACCTCAACCGGTATTCTCTTAATGTTCAACCGCTGGTAGCAGAGATTAAATCGAAAAACAACTTATACAAAAATTCCGGAGCGGTTAATGATCGTATTTTATTTATCGGCGCGAAAGATATTTTAAAACAGAAAGTCGGCATTTACTTGGGGCTTTTTGCGGATGAAAAACAGGCAGGCAATGAATTATTGAGTTTAAAGTCCAAAACAGATCAGTATCATAAGTATTTTGTTCTTTGCCCTACCTTGGAGATTAAATCTCAAGACCTTTTAAGCAAGTTACTGGCTGAAGACATAACGTGTTTGTCATTCAAAGAGTGTCTGAATGATCGCACCGTTGATTTTAGCAAATTAAAGGATAAGAAAGATGGCCAGTTTGTTTCCTTGAAGACGAATAAACAAATAATTGAAGAAACCGCTCAAGATTATCACTGTGCGGATAAGGTGCATGTTCCCGGCCGATGTCCACGGAAAAAGAGCAATATTATTGAACTAAACAATAATGAAATCAAGATCGGTGATTCTCTTTTTGAGCTGTTTTTAAATCTTGTGATTGGCGCAAAGAAGAATAAAGGCGGTTGGGTAACATTTGATACCAAAGAAGGAGAATACCAGCCGTTCAGTAATTTAAGGGCTCCGCTAAAAGGGGCTCTGCTCAAGAAAAATGTAGATTTTAT
>JAEUSC010000319.1 GCA_016789035.1 Candidatus Omnitrophota bacterium | reverse complement strand
AGCGACGGGAAGTCGTTCTTGAGTCTATTCAGAAGCAAGGAAAGCTGACTGATGAACTTAAGGAGAAAATTCTTGTTGTTGAGACAATGAGTGGTTTGGAAGATTTGTATCTGCCGTATAAGCCCAAACGCCGCACTCGCGCCACGGTTGCCAAAGAAAAAGGTCTAGAGCCGTTGGCACAATTAATTTTTGAACAAAAAGATGGCGTTAATCCGGAGCAAGAAGCAGTTGCCTTTGTTAATGAGGAACTGAAGGTCTTATCTACAGAGGAAGCATTGGCCGGAGCCCGGGACATCATTGCTGAATGGGTCAATGAAGAGGCCGAAACACGGGCAAAAATGCGTGATTTGTTTTTTACCAAGGGCGTTTTTATTTCCAAAGTCATCAAGGGTAAGGAAGATTCTGGGATTAAATTCAAAGATTATTTCGATCTCACTGAGCCTGTTTCTGAAGCGCCGTCACATCGCATTTTAGCTATGCGCCGTGGTGAAAAGGAAGAGGTCTTAACAATGCGTGTGCTTCCGCCGGAAGAAGAAGCTCTCGCGATTGTACGATCAAAATTTGTCAAAGGGGATAATCTTTGCACAGCTCAAGTCTTGCTTGCCGTTGATGATTCGTACAAGCGTTTGTTGTCGTTGTCGATCGAATCTGAAGTCCGGATGCTGACCAAGCAGAAAGCCGATGAACAGGCCATTGAAGTCTTTGCCAAGAACCTGCGTCAATTATTGATGGAAGCCGCACTTGGCGAAAAACGGGTCCTTGCCATTGATCCTGGTTTTCGTACCGGGTGCAAGGTGGTTTATTTGGACGCACAGGGAAAGTTAATTGAGAATACTGCCATTTATATCAGTCAGTCCGATGCTCAGGGCGAATTAGCGGCCCAAACTGTTCGCAACTGGTGCAGTAAATATAATGTGGAAGCCGTGGCAATCGGCAATGGGACCGCCAGCCGTGAGACGGAGAGTTTCATTCGTGGGTTGAATTTGCCTAAAGAAATTATGATCATCATGGTCAATGAAAGCGGGGCGTCTATCTATTCCGCATCTGAAGTTGCGCGGGCGGAGTTTCCTTCGCATGATGTGACGGTGCGCGGCGCTGTTTCCATCGGACGCCGTCTGCAGGATCCGCTGGCGGAGCTTGTTAAAATTGATCCCAAAAGTATTGGGGTGGGGCAATATCAGCACGACGTGGATCAAGGAAAGCTCAAAAACGGGCTGGACGATATTGTCATCAGCTGCGTTAACCAGGTGGGCGTGGAACTTAATACGGCCAGCAAACAACTACTGATGTACGTTTCTGGACTTGGACCGGCATTGGCCCAGGCCATTGTGGAATATCGTAATCAGCACGGGGCTTTTAAAACGAGAGAAGAATTAAAATTTATCCCGCGTTTAAGCGCCAAGGTTTTTGAACAAGCCGCAGGCTTTTTACGAATTCGTGATGCAGTTAACCCTCTTGATTCCAGTGCCGTTCACCCCGAACAATATGAGCTGGTCGAGAAAATTGTTAAAGATGCGAATTGTTCGCTTAAAGACATTATGTCCAATGAATCCATTCGCAAGAAGATCGATGTGCACAAGTATGTAACGGGTGCGGTGGGGCTTCCAACGCTTTTGGACATTATTCAAGAATTGGCTAAGCCGGGACGTGACCCGCGTGCGCAATTTGAAGTTGTTGAGTTTAAAGAAGGGATACACTCCATTGATCAACTGACGACGGGAATGAAGCTAAATGGAATTGTCACAAACATCACTAACTTCGGTTGTTTTGTGGATATTGGTGTACATCACGACGGGTTGATTCATATCAGCGAAATGTCGGACAAATTTGTGAAAAACCCTGCTGATATTGTGCATGTTCATCAAAAGGTTTCTGTGACTGTTATGGAAGTGGATTTGCCGCGTCAGAGGATCGCATTGTCAATGCGAACAAATCCCAACTTTGGATCAAAAGCTACAGGAGGCGGTGGGGTGCAAAAGAAAGAGGCTGGTTTTAAAGGTAAGAAGGAAACCAAAGCGCCTGAGCCTCCGGCGGTTAAACGTAAATCGCTTTACCCGTCTTTTTAGTCCTAATTATGTAATGAAAAACTATTCGGGTCTTTCCGCCTGAAAAGATTTGTTGTCATTATTTGTTAGTATATGTTATATTTTAAACACTTCGATGTAAATGAACGGTTCTGAATACTTGTCAAAACACTATAGAGGGATAGCGCATGTTTGATCCGAAAATCAAGTCGGGTGGAATCTTTAGATTTCTTTGCTCAATTCAAGTTTTTGTTCTCGCCGTTTTTCTTACTTTTCCGTCAAATCTTTACGCGCAGTCTTTTAGTGTATTAAGCCTTCCTAAACCAGGCCAGATTGTCACAACCTCTGAAAATTTTGAACCGCTTTTGATCAAAGGAATTTCTCTTCATAAGGAAAATCCGCTGGTTTTTGATTTCATTTTAGACCCCGGCCGCACCAAATACAGTAACGATCAAGTCCGTACGGAAAGCCAGCGATTGATCAAATATTTTTTTGCGGCATTGACGGTTCCGGAAAAGGATTTGTGGGTCAACCTTTCGCCGTATGAAAAGGACCGTATGATCCCCGAGGGATTCGGTAAAACAGAAATGGGCCGTGATCTTTTGGCTCAGGATTACATTCTTAAACAGTTATCCGCATCGCTCATTTATCCCGAGCATGATTTAGGTAAAGATTTTTGGAGCCGTGTCTATCGCAAAGCCAAAGAGGTTTATGGTTCAACCGACATTCCTGTTAACACATTTAATAAAGTCTGGATTGTTCCTGACAAAGTGGTGATTGTCGAATCGTCCACTTCCGCTTACGTCACCCAAAGCCGTTTAAAAGTGATGCTTGAAGAAGATTATGTTTCCATGAATGCCAATCGTGCCAGCGAAGTCTTGGGCACTAGCCATTTGGCCGAGAAGGATGTGAATAAAGTCAGCAATGTGACCTCGAATATTGTTCGGGAGATTGTCCTTCCGGAAATTGAAAAGGAAGTCAACGAAGGGAAGAATTTTGCGCAATTGCGTCAGATCTATAATTCGGTTTTGTTGGCGACCTGGTTTAAGATCAATCTCAAAGAAAACATCCTAAATGAAGTTTACTCCAATCAAAACAAAGTTTTGGGCGTCAATGCCAAAGACGAGACAGACAAAGAAAAAATTTATCAGCAATATTTGGCTGCTTTTCGTGAAGGCGTGTTCAATTATATTAAGGAAGATGTGGATGAGGCAACGAACGAACTTATCCCTCGCAAATATTTTTCGGGAGGAACAAATCTGAATGCTACATCTGAGATCAATAGAGGAAAGGTTGATCAAGGTAGTGGTGCAGGCCAAAATGAGTTAAGTGCTGAGACTGCAAGAAAAGCACAAGAAGGTGAAGAAACTTTAATCGGTGTTACTGCGGCTGGGAGTCGAACGGATCAGTTTCAATTAAGAAAAGATGCCTTGGCCGGATATCTTGCCGTTAAAGGAGACATAAAGTTCACGGAAACTCAAACGGAAAAAATTCGCCAAATAGATTTCAATTATCCCTATACGTTAAAAAGTGTTTATTCGCGTCGGACGAATACGACGGTTCACGAGTTTTCAGGATATGGGAATATTCGCATGGTTTCTGATCCTATACAGGGCGATGAAACAGGCCGGAATTGGCAAGAGATTGTAAGTTTATTGGAAGATGGTTTAAATTCGCAAGGTATTCCGTATCGCGACGGTGTTAATCTTGGCAATTCCTATAATCAGAGAATGAGTCAAGAAGCTATAGAGGAAGAAATTGCGAGTGACACGAATCGACCTTCCGTTCCATTTCAAAATACTGTGGAATTCAATGCTGCTAAAACATATCTGGAAAGTGTTGGAAAGTCTGTCATTGATATCCAGGACTTCACTGTTATTAGCAGTAACAAAAATGTTACATTCGGTGTGGCGGTCCGTAAATATGGTCAAAAATCTAGTATTGTTATCGAGGATGGATTTCTGGAATTAGTTCAGCAGAAAGGAAATCCTTTTGACATGTTAACCCGGGCGTTTGTTTATGTTTTAAATGGCGGAACTCATGAACAAAACCGCATTGCCGAATATGAGTATGCCAAATCGAAAAATCCAAATGTGTCAAAAGACTTAAGGGTGGACGTGGAACAGGTCTTTGAAAATTTGGTATCGAAGAATTTAACACAGGAAACAGGGCGAGACGAACAGCTTGCCCGTGAATGGACACGAAAGGTCAAAGAGTCGCTTTGGGAAATTGGAGTTCACTTGATGAATGGGGATATGCGGCAAAATGGACTGCCACGTGTCCGTTGGAGTGAAAACGATGCTGAATTTAAAGCAGATGAAAATACAGGTGATGTTCGCATAGGTCTTTTTGCGTCAGCTCTAAATCCACTTCATTTTGGTCAATTTGAGCCCGTTCTTCGGGCCATTGCTCAATTAAAAATTGATCAGATTGGAATCGCAAATCATGCGTTTGATTACCGTAAACAAAACAAAGGATTGAATCCGACGTTTCAGGAACGTGATCAAATGGCAGAAGAATGGGTCAAGCAATTTGGCGGGTTGCTGGTCATGGCGAAGGTTCTTGATGGATCAGAGGCAGATGGAGAAACAAAGTTTCAGAAATTAATTGAGTTAAATGCCGGACGCAAAGGCACAACCACATTTGTATACACGGCTGTAGGTGGAGATCACATGCATATCTATGCGCCAGGAGCTAAAGATGATAGCGGATATCGTCAGCCGAAGCGTAATGATCGTCAGGAGCCACAGGATGATACTGTTACCAAAATTGATAAAATGCGCACTGAAATGACTGATTTTATGATTAAAAATAAAATGAGTATTGTTTTGGCATTCAATTTTAGAGAGATTTTTGAAAGTTTACCGATGCCAATTGAAAGTGAAGCTTTGCAAAGATATATGGATAGCGGTTTTATTCAGCCATTGCAACATGTGAATTTGTTTGGAACATCTTCAACAAATATCCGTGATTTTTTTGCTGGGGATAAATCTAAAAATATTACATTCTTGCCTAATCAAATTCGGGAATATATTAGAGTCAATGGCCGATATCGGGGGTGGGTTGTAGGTTTACCTTCGATTCTAAAGAAAATAGCCAGTTCCGAAAATCCTGATGTAAATGATATTCAGTTATTAAGGAATTGGGTTGAGCAAGAAAGAGAGCAGGGAAAAGAGCCAACTTCGGAACAAATCGCTCAATATTTTTCTTTCACGTTGGAACAACTCCAGTCAAATTTTCGTTTTACAGCCGGTTCATTGACGGACGCAGAAAGAAATTATGGCGAAAAATTTCAGAAGGATTTGATTGAAGTGACGCCTGATCAAGTCCAAAACGCTTTAACTAAAGCTAATATCACGCCTAATTCTCAGTTAACGATTGCAGCAGCACAGTCGCCCGCGGATTCGGTTGATGAAGGGGATAGAGGGGCTTCCAATAAGCAGGACGTCGGTGGTATCGACTTTAACCCTGAAAATATCAAGATGGAAATCAACAAAGAAAACGGCGGAATTAAAGTTGAGTTTGATCCCAAAGTTTTGGAAGAGATCCGGGCCAAAGGGATCGAGGGTATCGTTCCGGTCATTTTGAATGTTCAGCCGGTTACGGACATTTTGCCGATCTTGAGCCAAAATGAAAAAATTGAGAAAACTGCCCAGATTTGATTTTGTTAAACTTCTCTCTTTGTGAAACCACAGTCGAGCATGTGGAAATACGTCTCGGTTTTTTTGTTCTGGCAGGGAAAGCGGTTTCAAGGACCTTCGTTTCAAAATACCAGTCGCTGAGATTAAATATTTGGTGACACATGGGGCAGCAAAAAAAGCCGTTGTTCAAGTTTTCATGTTGTGATAAATTGATTGTGCTTTCAGTCGTATAGATAACCTTCTGGATCAACGCAAAATTTAATGCCTCTTAAGTGAGAAGGAGATTCGCCTATGAACCGTCCCCACCGTAAATTGTCTGTAATTTTTCGAAGTCTCAGTGTTTTTCAAACCATTGTT
>JAEUSC010000314.1 GCA_016789035.1 Candidatus Omnitrophota bacterium | reverse complement strand
GACAATGTATTTACTGCTGTCATTGATTTCCACTTCCTGTTGCGACAAAAGATACATCCGTTCATTGTGTTGCACATAAATTTGCGGAACATGCGTATGCCCCACAAAACACACCGGCCTGTCCATGAGCTCAAATGTCGCCTCGGCCTTGGGATAATCATCCAAATAAATAAATTTCTCAGGGAACGACAGCGTCGCGTGCACAACAATTAAATCCTTGTTCTTATAGATCAGCGGGAGATGATTAAGCGCCTGAATGGTTTCAAACGAAATCTGACTTCGCGTCCATTCCACCGCCGCCTTACCGTCCTCTGTAAAATAGGATGCATCCAGTCGGCCCGAGACCGCCCAATCGTGATTTCCGGCAACAACGGAGGCCTTGATCTGACCCAGCAAGCGGATACATTCTCGCGGATTGGCCCCATAACCGACAACATCTCCGGCACACAAAAACATTTCAATGCGCATCCGTTCACACTCCGCTATTACTGCTTGAAGCGCTTCCCAATTTCCATGAATGTCCGATAAAATGGCGTATCGCATCTTTTTTATTTAAGGCACAAAAAATAAAACCATCGTTGGCTTTTAACTGCCTGAATGTCATTAAAGTCTTGAATTTCAACTCCGTCCGTTTCCCGAAAGACCCTGATCTGACGGAAACCCCATTGGCGCAGTTCATCCAGCTGATTCTGCGGATGCGAATAATACGTTTTAACCCGAAAGTTCTCTCCTCCGTCCTTAATCACCGCACCGCGCGTGTGGGTAAAGGTCTTATCAACCTTCAAGAGATTTCTGATCTGCCAATACCTTTGCAGCAGTCGCCATCCGTACAACGGATTCTTGACCCGAGGAATTTTAAGATAGTTCTCCAGGTAAAAAATATTGTGGGTGGAAAAACAAAATACGCCCGACACGCTTAACAACCGTGTGATTTCCTTAAAGACCAGCTTGCGATCTTCAGGGGAAACATAATCGATTCCGTTATAGCTAAAAAGAATAAAGTCAAATTCCCCGTCCTTAAAGACCGCCATGTCTCTGGCGTCGCAAACCTTCCAAGAGATCCCGGGATTAGAAAATCGCTCATGGCAGGCCCGGATCATGCTTTGCGAATAGTCAATCCCCACATAGTCTTTGACCAAATGGCCAAAATGAAGTGTGGTGCGCCCGCCTCCCACACCCATATCCAGCATCCGCATTTGAGATAAACGATTGCTAATAAGACTCAAAATACTTTTCTCGGCTAACTGCAAATCAGCTTGCTCACGATAGAAATTAACCGTTTGCGGTGAACCGTATGTCTGGCAATTGGAATCTGTCATGACCTCAAACATTCCTCATAAAGATTCTCAAGCCTGTCAACCATCTTTTCCCGAGAAAACTCTTCCTGGTAGGTCTGCAATGCCGCCTTCACCAAACGTTCTCTGTGTTGCGGATCATTGATCAGCTCCACCAAATAATGCGCTAAAACATCAGGATCATACGGGGGAATTAAAATGCCGTTCTGACCATTCTTTAGAATTTCTACAATTCCGCCGACTTGGCTGGCAACAACACAAACACCATAAGCCATGGCCTCTAGAATCGAGACAGGCAACCCTTCGCGCTCTAAAGAAACCAAAACAAACACATCTGCAATCGACAATAGTTTGGAAACATCATGGCGCGTTCCCAAGAATAATACTTCTTCAACCAACCCCAGCTTCTGTGCCCTGTCCTTTAATTTTTGTTCTTCCGGTCCGCCGCCCACGATCAAACACGTAAAAGGAACATGGCGACTCTTAAGGATCGATAAGGATTCCAACAGAATGTGATGGCCTTTATTGTGCAATAAACTGGCCACGCAAATGATAACGGAATGATTTGAAGGAATCTGCAATGACTCTTTAAAAAGTCTTTTGTCAAAGTGCTCATCCTCTTTGCCGATGCCGTTGTGGACAATCATCGTCTTGGACGAATCGATCCGTTCATAATTCACAACAAAGTCCCGGACAATCTCTGAAACACAAACGATTTTTCTTGTCCATCGGCTTAGAAATCTTTCGATCCAAAGATTGAATTTTGAATAATGCCAGTAAGTGCTGTGCACATGATTGATCATGCAAGGAACACCAGCCCATTTTCCCGCCACACGTCCGATCGTTGCCGCAAAATACATGTGGGAATGAATAATATCAGGCTTGACCTCCCTAAATAACCGGACCAGCTTCATGATATTGAAAATGTTGTGATACGTTCTGATATTCAAAACCCTCACTTTGAAACCTTTTTGACGATACACCTCAACCAAACTCCCGGGCCGCGCCACGCACCAAATTTCCACATCAAACCGATCCGGGTTAATTCCACAAACAATCTCGCCAGTTATTTGCTCAATACCGCCGCCGCGTTCAAACCATTCGATCAGCTGAATCACTTTGATGCGCTGCTTATTCATGTCCCGTCTTTCTTGCAACCGCCACAATATTTTTATCCAAATTCTCCGGCACCGTATAATCCTGAATGTAATAACAAAAGCGGATGACGCGGTGAAGACACTTAACCAAATGCTTGCGGATAAAGTTTCGATAATTTCTGACCGGAATTTCCCGGGGCGGCAAAATTTGAATATCTCTGAAGCCAACAACATACAATACTTGATAAAGGCTTTTGGCTGTATAGCCGATCTCGTGGGTGAAATCGTTGTAACGGGCATCCAATCCAAAAGGGTTGCTCATATTCGGGACACGTAAAATCAATCGTCCCTCTGGCTTTAACGAACGAAAAATACAATCCAGAAACTTCATAACTTCGGCCTTGGGGATATGCTCGCCCACATCATGGGCCACAATAAGATCGTAGCGCTGCGGATTCTGTTCTAAAAACGATACGGCATCAACAAGCTTAACCCGGTCGGTAATATGTTTCTGACAATACGCAATTTGCCCGGAAGACACATCGATGCCAAAGTAATTCTGGTATCCATCCGTTTTTAAATAGTAAAGAAAGTGACCAGCCCCGCAGCCCACGTCCAGGATGGCCGCATCCTTACGGGAAGGCATGACACTCTTGTAATCACGTCTGAAATATTCGCAAGCGAGAGTAAACTGTTCGGGAGTCAGGAGATTTCCGCGTCCGTAGCTTGCTTCAAAGTACTGATCAGCCATCCGATTATGCCCCGGTTCACTCATATTGCCCCTTTACTTGCCTGCTTATTTATGATCGACAACATCTTCTTAATCCGTTCCTGATAAGTATGATGAGCTAAAACTTCCTGGTAACCCGTTGACTGAATTCTTCTGCGCTCATCCACATGGTCGAGGTAATAGCTGACTTTTGCACATAGATCTGTTTCATTCTCAAAAAAAGCAAGCTGTTGTCCATCCTGAAAAATGGCCCTGACGTCTTTTTGATTATCACATAAGACAAAAGCCTGACAAGCCATGGCTTCGAATAATTTTGGGCTGGCCTGATGGCAGGGAACATCGGGATTCTGGTAATGGACAACAATGACGATTTTCGCCGCGTTATAAATTTTAACCCACTGATCAAAGTTGACCTTCGAATTGATCGTCTTGGTTTTTAATGGCGAATGCGCCTCCAGCTTGTCCCAATGAGGCCCCCAGATTCCCATGTTAAAACCAGCCAAAGCCTCCAGCAGGCGGGCCCGATTCGGATAATAAGACCCTACAAAAACCACATCCCGTTCATATACGTTCCTGTCCTGTTGACTCAATAGAACCGGTTTATGAAATTCAGGATCGCAACCGAAAGGAACCCAGATAGCATTCGTGAGACCCTTGTGCTTAAAGATATCGATGGCCTCTGTGCCGGCACAGAACAAATCATCATAAAGCGGTGCCGAGCGAAGGATATTCTCAAAATCAATCGGCACATCCGTGGTCCACAATGCCGTCTTGATGCCAGCGGCTTTGAGACTTTTGATTGTCTCAGGCAAAATGCGCTGTCCGCCGACAGCCAAAAACAAATCGGGTTGTTCCGTCCTGGCCAGTTTAACCAACTGGTGATTCAATCGTTGCAAATCCCAGTTGTGAAGCATCGGAATCGCTTGCCTGAGTCGGCCAGGTAACAAAAATTGCCGATCATCAAAACGAACCAAGGTATGACCCAATGCCTCAATGGCCCGTTCACGATAAATCGTGGTATTGGTAAACGCAGGATTGTGATAACTCGATAATAAAATCTTCATGGTCTCTTATCTCTTAAAAAAAGAAATCATAAGGTCTAAGCCAGAGGGAATGACCGATTTAAAAACCTTAAATGAATCATTCCTTCTTAAGACATTGGAAAATCGTCTTTTAAACGGCTCTTCTCCTATTGAGAAATCAAATTCATCAAGGCCCTGACTGTGGGCATAAACAAGAAGCTCCCGCAACAGCACTTCGCCGGGGGAATGCTTTGCCAAACGCGCATCAAAAGAGGGTTTATACCAGAGAAATTTCTTTCTATAAACAAACCCAAAATGAAAGGCTATGACCTTTCCCTCGGATTGAACCACAGAGAAAATCAGTCCCTGATGGTTTTCAAGACCACGAACCAGGTTACTATAGAAATTCTTCATCTCATCAGAATCAAACAAACTTCGATCACCGGATAACCGCCGGCGGTCAATATGCTGTTGGAAAAAGGAATTTAATAACGGGCCAATATCCTTTGCCAACGTCAAGTGCCGCACCTCGTAGCCCGGCCGTTGACTAAAATATTTATAATGACGCTTAAGGCTGCCTTTGTTGACGGCCTTCGCGAATCCCTCTTCGCTGCCAAAATCCAATACCGGAACTCCTATTTGCGCATACCGCCTGAGCGGAAACCGGAATTTTTTACAAACATCACGCAGGATCGGTACACTCGCGGAATCCGACGGGATATTATCGAGAGCAATCGCATCCCATTGACTGGCCTGAGAAAAAAGAAACCCAAGCAACTCCCGTAAGACGGCAGAATTGTCCGAAGGATAAAGAAAATCGCAATAATCGGCCTGGCCCGTTCCGATAAATTTCAGAATTCTTAAGCGGCCCTTTTTAACAATCATAAGAGGCAGCACTCCCAACAGATGATCAGTTTTAGCGCATACCAGAAAGAGCGACTTGTCCTTCTCAAAGGACTGCCACCAGGCCTGATGCCAGGCATACGTTTGAAAAATTGTAGCCGTGGGGCTCTGTCTTTGAACATCGGCCCACTCACCGCAACTGAATTTATCGAGATTGGTTTCGACGGATATTTTCATATTTTAATTTTCTTAAAAAGCGTGCAAAACTCGACAGCGTGCGTACAAAACCTGTCAGATCTCCGTCATTATGGATATTCAGACGTTTGAGTTCGTAAGAATCTTGGTTCCAAGGATTAACCCCCACCACGGTAGTAAGCGCGCACTTAAATCCAATTTCTCTTAAAATGTCCCGGGATTGACGATTAAAGTCACCCGCTTCACCGTTAGGATAGCTAAAAATATTGCAAGGCCGCTGAGACATCTGCTCAATCGCATGTTTCGATCGCACCAATTCATCTCTCATTTCCTCCGGCGAACAAACACTCATAATGACATGCGATGTTGTGTGGCTTCCCACAGAAACCAAATTACTATCAACCATGATCTTGATTTGTTCGGGAGTCAGCGGTTCATACATCGCAGGCACAGGATGATCATGAATGATTTTAGCCTCCAGGGATTCTTCGATCCTATCAATTATGGGATCGCGCAAGGATGACGCCAGTCTTTTGAGTTCCCTTTTGATGCCCCGATCCGCCGCTTTTTTCAGAGACGGACTGCTAAGATCGTATGTCCACTCCTTACCGGTGACCGTCAGTTGAACATTTGTTCTTTGTGTTCTGTTCAGGGCATACTCAAGGCGATCAACCCATAAAAAGTTGCGCTTCTCAACAAAATCTGTGGTGATAAAAATGCTGGCCGGAGCCTGATATTTCTTCAAGATGGGAAAGGCCAAATGAAAGTTGGACGCATATCCGTCATCAATGGTCAATAGCACGCTATTGACAGGAAGCGCCGTAGCATTGCGGTAGTGATCCAGCAGCCTTGCCAATGTAATGATCTTGTAGTGTTGCTTTAAATACCGGATCTGCTCTTCAAATTTCTCCACATACAAATGTTTCCCGTGGTAGTTCTCAATTCCGCTGAAACTTTTCTGGTCGCAAAACCCATGGTACATCAAAATCGGTATGCCTTTGTTCGCTAGCTGTAATGCATTCGGGTTCATCATTGCGCATGCCTTTTAAATTTTCTTGAATTCGAAAATAACTTTAAAAACGGTAATTCCACCAAACACCAGGCGGCAATCTTCACAATTTCAATCGGCCTGATTTCGACGGCCTTGGCAAACCATTGCGGCGCCTGTGACCAGGTTCCATTCAGACAATGCAACTTTCCCAACCGTTTTAAATGAATGACCAGAATCTCGGAATGCTCTTTAAATTCGTCCCAATGTTTTTCAACCATCCGGGTGCGCCCCGGAATGAGGGCTGCAAAGTTTGTTGAAATCTGCTGGCCGTGAACAAAAATGCGCGTCAACACATCCGGAACAAAGTCAAATTCGAAATCTTTGGCGATCCGCAACCACATATCCCAGTCTTGACAGCTGGACAATTCTTCGTCAAACATCCCAACCTTGGTAAAGCATTCAC